>JBOGLB010000376.1:0-3852 GCA_050745965.1 Terriglobales bacterium
ATTGAATCATGCGATTTATGACGGATTCGACTATGTTCCAAATGTCACCCAGGTTGATTCTCCGATTGATGACGCTTTGCGGGATCGAAAAGGGGTTTGCCAGGATCTATCGCACATCATGATTGCAATCGTGCGGCAACTGGGCGTTCCCTGCCGCTATGTGAGCGGATATCTCTGCCAAAAAGAGGGTGCGCACGACCGGTCCGGTGACTGGGCGACGCACGCGTGGCTGGAAGCTTTTTTGCCGGGACCGGGATGGGTGTCGTTCGATCCGACGAATGATTTGGTTGGCGGGGAGCGGCACATTCGCGTGGCGATCGGACGTGATTATGCGGATGTTCCCCCGACGCGAGGAGTTTACAAAGGAGATGCGGAAAGCGAACTGAGCGTCGCGGTGATGGTGACGCCTGCGGAGGCGCCTTCGCCGGAGGAAATTATTCCCACAACTGTGATTCGCACCCGGGCTCCAAACCGCGGGGGATGGGAACAATTCCAACACGAGCAGCAACAGCAGTAATCAGCCGCGTGTAACGGCACTTCTATCCGCGATAGTCTGTCCCCATTCTTTGAAGGCCAGCTTTCAGGAAAGGCGAAAGTCAAAGGCGGGGGATGAGAGTGCCCCCCTCACACAGGCGCAATCGGACTGGAATGGGATAATCTATTTCTTTCTGGGGGAACCGATTGCGCTATCTTGACCGCCTGCAACCGCTCGCGCTGCTAGTCCTGAGGGTTGTTCTCGGTGTGATTATGGTTGCCCATGGATTTGGCAAAGTGTTTGGCGGCATGTCTCACCATGTGCAAATGGTAAGCGGCCTGGGACTGCCGGGGTGGTTGGCATATTTTTCGGCTGCGGCGGAGTTTTTTGGGGGGATTCTGGTAATTGCCGGTTTTCTGACTCGGTTTGCAGCGCTGGCGATCATGATTGACATGGCGGTTGCGATCTGGAAAGTTCATTGGAAAAATGGACTAATGGCGGAGCATGGATACCAGTTTCCGCTCGCGCTGGCGGCGATTGCGTTTGCGCTGATCTTTTTTGGCTCGGGTCCTATCGCTTTCGACAGCCTGCGGGGCGGAGGGCGGTTGTCAGGGAAGAAGTAATCGTATCAACCACAAACAGCAGGAAGGCGCACGAAGGAAAAATAGTTCAGTTTTGATTATTCGCCGGGGACGGTCGTCTTTTCTTTATTCCACCAGCCTTGGAGCTTTTGTTTCCGGTCGAACATTTTTTTTGCTTCGCCGCGCAGTTTTGCAATAAATTCGTAGCGCGATTTGGTGAACCAGGGAACTTGGTGAGGCACGCATCCATATTTTTCTTTGTAGGAACCTTCGCCGCCCCAATCGTAAACTTCAACGCCACGTTGCTTCCAATAACGCATGGCATACCAGTGGATCAGTTCGTTCGGACGGAGATTCTGACTGGAACGGAAACTGGCGTTTCCCCAGAATTCAGCGATTTTGTTGAAGCCGGGAAAGATGCCGCTGGCGATGCATTTCCCTTCAGAATCGCGCGCGCGCAGTAATAGAATCCGGCCTGTTGGTTCGAGATTCTTGACTAATGCGCTAACTCTCCCAACGTCGTACGTTGGAACCAATTCTTGCTTCGCGAATACATCTTTTAGTTGTTCATAGTATTCATCCGCGAAGCCGGGGCCGTGGGCCTCTTCGATGGTAACGCCGCTCTTTTCCGCTTTGCGAATGCAGCGACGGCAGGCACTGTACATTCCATTGAAAAGTTCGTCCTCTGATTTTGTGAGATCGGTACGATAAGAGGCATAGGAAGCGCAAGTGAAACCCAAGGTTTGGCCGTCTTCGATAGTGAAATTGGGATCAGAAACTTCCATGTGAAGGCATTTCAATTCGTCCCAAGCGAATTGTTCGAGGGCGGCGAGGGCGTGGCTGCGAGAAGCTCCCGGAACCATATTGAAACCAATGTAAGGAGTGGTCCATCCGGGGAAAGAGCTGCCAAGGATTTTCACGCCGAGCCGATTGAAGGTTAAGCCAGTGAAGTATCCGGCGATGTCGCGTTCTTCGTGAAGTTGAATTAACAGCGGCGCGGCATCCTGAGTTTGGCTTATGAAACGGATCCATTCCCGCGTCTGAAACACGGTGCGGTCGGGGAATTTATCCAACACATTCCAATCAGCAGTGTCGAAATTGATGAGCTGGCACTTCATTAGAAATCAGGGATCGGGCCGGACGACTCTTCGGTCATTTCTGCTGCATTTAGTTCCCATTCAGTTTAGCCCAGGCGCTTCGCTCTCAAGGAAAGGCCGCGAATGCGGGCTGTTACCCGCGTAACGTTAAAATTCGTTCGCGGAATGGCATGGCAAACGACTATCAGCGTTAGGATTAACCTGGAATGAAGCGGTTTGACAAGACGTGGTCGCGCATTGCTCAAATGGGTTGGGACGAGCGACGGACCCGGGCGGCGCAGGAGATCAATAAGAGGGTTGATCTAATTCTGTACCGCGCGGGGGTGCCTTCGCATGGAAATGGATTAAGTAAAGCGAATCCTTCTCGCGGCAACTTCTTCTTTTCGCAAACTGAGTTGCCCGATCTGCTCTCGCTGTTTAAACAAAAGATGAGCGCCGAGGTTGACGGTATTGTTCGGGAAGCCGACGACATTTGCCGTCATCGCTTTCATCTTTTGGGTTATGAGGATCTCGATTACGGAGCGGAGATTGACTGGCACATGGATGCCGTGCACGGGAAACGGGCGCCAAGCAAGGCCTGGTTCAAGATCGATTTTTTGGATTTTGACGAGGCCGGCGATCACAAAGTTATTTGGGAGTTGAATCGTCATCAGCATCTTGTGACATTGGCGAAGGCATGGTGTCTTACTTCTGACCAGCGATATAAGACGGAATTGCAGAGCCAATGGTATTCGTGGCAGCGGGCGAATCCGTATCCAATAGGGATCAATTGGGCCAGCAGTCTAGAAGTTGGGTTTCGAAGCCTGTCATGGCTTTGGGTGCTGGCGCTGCTCCCGGAGCAGGCAGTCGAACCGGACTTCCGAAGAGATGTGACTCGCGCTTTGGCAATTCATGGACGCCACATCGAGCGCAACTTGTCCACGTATTTTTCTCCCAATACTCACCTGCTCGGGGAGGCGGTTGCTCTTTTTTTCATCGCCATTATGTGTCCCGAGATTGCGGTCGCGGAACGATGGCGCAAAAACGGGTGGCGAATGCTGATTGAAGAGGCGCAGCGGCAAGTTCGGGCGGACGGAGTGTATTTCGAGCAATCACTGTATTACCACGTCTATGCACTGGATTTCTTTTTGCATGCCCGAATTCTGGCGGCTCGCAACGGAATAGAGATTCCCGCCGAGTTCGATGCTGTCTTGAACAAAATGCTGGACGTATTGGCTGCGGTATCGGCCGCCGGCTGTGCAGAAGGGTTTGGAGACGATGACGGCGGCAGGGTATTTAATCCGCGTCGAAATGGAAGCGAACACATGACTGACCCATTGGCGTTGGGTGCGATATTGTTTCAACGCGAAGAGTTGAAATCAGCGGGTTCGCTGACAGAGGAAGCGGTGTGGCTTTTCGGCAGGCCGGGAGTTTCCTGCTTCGACGCGGCTGCGGACGATGCCCGGAAGGTTGAAGCTTCATCCTTCGCCGAGGGCGGGATTTACTTAATGGCTGGCGGCATGGAAGCACCTTTGCAAATGGTCATTGACGCGGGCCCGCAGGGCACCGGACGCAGCGGCCATGGGCACGCCGACGCTCTGGGCGTCTCCGTCGCTATGGCGGGGAGGCAATGGCTGGTAGACCCCGGCACGTATTGTTACATGTGCGGTGAACGGGATGGTTTCCGAGGGACGGGGGCGCACAACACGCTGCTGGTGGA
>JBOGLB010000377.1:0-8768 GCA_050745965.1 Terriglobales bacterium
GTCAACGTGCGACCCAAGAACCAGAAGCTCGCGGCACGCGCCGCGACAATACTGGAGCGCGCCGCAAATGTTCCCAACGCGAAAGCCAAAAAGGCGCTAAAGGCGTCGAACGGCAGTGTGCCGGCAGCGCTGGTGATGTTGCACACTGGGGTGAGATCGAGCGAGGCTGAAGAGGCGTTGAAATCTGTTGGCGGAAATGTGCGCCAGGCAATCGCTCGCGTACAAAAAGACTCGCGGGAATAGATCCCTGGAAGGACGTGCCCTCCCGATTATCCCTTGCGCCGACCGTTAGAATTATTCCCCGCTAGAATAGAAGCCGGGCAAATCCACATATGGACAAATTTGTAATCCGTGGCGGCAATCCGTTGCTTGGAACGATCCGGGTGAGCGGCGCGAAAAATGCCGCTTTACCCTGCATGGCTGCCGCTCTTCTTACCGAAGAGCCGATCATTCTCGAAAACATTCCTCAGGTCCGGGACATCGAGACTACTCGCAAATTACTTGCCGCGATGGGGGCGGAAGTTGAATTAGGCTACGGGCGAGCCCAGCACCGCACGACAATTTGTTGCCGTACGCTTGCTTCTCCGGAGGCGTCTTATGAGTTAGTAAAAACGATGCGAGCCTCCACCCTCGTTCTTGGACCATTGGTAGCACGCTGCGGAACCGCCCGCGTCTCACTGCCTGGGGGATGCGCGATCGGCGCCCGTCCAATTGACATGCACATTAAAGGCCTGGAAGCATTAGGCGCGCATATTGCGCAGGAACATGGCTACGTCGAAGCGACGGCGAAGAGATTAAAGGGCGCAGAAATCCTTTTCGATAAAATCACGGTTACCGGCACCGAAGATTTGCTGATGGCCGCCGCACTTGCGGAAGGTGAAACCGTGATGCGCAACAGCGCACGGGAGCCGGAGGTAGTGGACTTAGCGGATTTGCTGAACAAGATGGGCGCGCGAATTGAAGGCGCCGGGACCTCAGTTATTCGCATAAAAGGCGTTGAAAAACTGCACGGCGCGAAGCATCGCATCATCCCCGATCGCATTGAGGCGGCGACGTTAATAATTGCCGGCGCGCTAACCGGAGGAGATATTAACGTATGCGGATGCGAGCCTCACCATCTTGCTGCGTTGCTCGACAAACTCAACGAGGTCGGAGTAAAAACAGCGCCGGGAGCTGAGTCGGTGCGTGTAATGGGCGATGCTCCGTTTAAAGCTGGGAACATTGCGACCGAGGAGTATCCAGGATTTCCGACCGATGTGCAGGCACAGTATATGGCGCTCGCGACTCAAGCTGAGGGGACTTCGGAAATCGTCGAGAATATTTTTGAAAACCGGTTTATGCATGCACAAGAATTAGTCAGGATGGGGGCAAATATTAAGATCGAGGGACGGCGTGCGATCGTTAATGGAAAAACCCCGTTGAGTGCGGCGGCGGTCCTTGCATCGGATCTGCGAGCGTCTGCCTCTCTTGTATTAGCGGCGCTGGTGGCAGATGGTGAAACGATTATTGACCGTGTTTACCATATTGATCGCGGGTATGAACATATCGAGGAGAAATTGCGCGGCGTGGGAGCTCAGATTCGCCGCATCGGAGAGATATTCCCTAAGCGTGCCGCCGCGCCATCGCTACGAGGCTAAACAGTCCCGCAACGCGCTGACTTAATTTCTGCTTTCTGCCCATTTCCACGCACTTGAAATAATGTCTTCAAGTGAGCGAGTAGCTTTCCAGTCCATTAACTTCTCCGCACGTGCGGGAGCGGCCACCAGTGAGGGCGGATCGCCTGGCCGCCGTGGCGCCATCTGGCTTGGAACCTTTCTACCCACAATTTTCTCGATGGTCGAAATCACCTCTTTCACGGAATATCCTCTGCCGGTGCCTAGATTTAAAGCAACTGAGTCTCGGCTATCGAGATAATCCAGGCCCAGTACATGCGCTTCAGCAAGATCGCTGACGTGGATGTAATCGCGTATGCAGGTTCCATCCGCGGTCGGATAATCATCGCCGAAAATCTGCACCGCCGCACGTTTGCCTTTTATAGCTTCAAAGATTACCGGAATCAAATGGGTTTCCGGAGCATGCATTTCCCCAATTTTCCCGTCCTCGTCCGCGCCGGCGGCATTGAAATACCTGAAGGCTACGAAACGAAGGTCGTAAGCTTTCGCATAAGCCTCCAACGCAAATTCAAAGGCGAGCTTGGAAGACCCATAGGGATTCACCGGTAATCGTGGGCTGTCTTCCGTCATTGGCACTTTGAGGGGGACACCGTAAACGGCACACGTGGACGAGAAAATGAATTTTCGCACGGGGGAATCCATGACCGCATTCAAAAGGGATAAACTTCCGAGCAAGTTATTCTGAAAGTATTTCCGCGGATTTTCGACTGATTCGCCTACGTACGCGTGTGCAGCGAAATGCATTACGGCTTCGACGCGGTTCAGAATAGGTTTGAGTTTTGCGGCGTCCGCGATATCGCCAACAACTAGATCGAAACCCTCCGCGAGAATCGGGTATCCAGTGGAAAGATTGTCATAAATGATAACTTCGTGACCTTTTCTTCTAAGAGCGTGCGCGGTATGACTGCCAATATAGCCGGCTCCCCCCACGACTAGAATTGCCACTATTTGACCCTCCCGGAGAAGAGTAAATAATAACCTCTTGGGGAGTTGAACGCTTGGAGTTGATACGGACTGCGGATTCGGGCGGAAATAATTAATTCGGACTCTCACAGGTGACTCTGCGGGAGTCCGAATATAGGAGAGACACTCAACGAGTCTTCAGAACTTCAAACCCCGGCACTGCCTCTGCGAGACAGGTGGGTGATCAATGTGATCACAAAGAACACCAGGAAAACAAAGAACAAAATCTTGGCGATACCGGCGGCGGCAATTGCAACACCACCAAATCCGAAAACCGCGGCAATAATCGCTACTACCAGAAAGACTAGTGCCCAATAGAGCATAATGGTCTCCTTTTCAGCTGTGCGTATTTCAAACTCCCTTCCACCTTACGCCGATAGAGAACGGCTGGCGATCAGGCTGACAATGTATTCCTTGAGACGATTTCATGTATGAATCATACTGGTTCAGGCCGCCCCTTGCGACCATCGGCATTCGCTTTCAACTAACCTACGCATAGTTTTGGCGTCAGTGACGGCATGACCCGCAACGTCATTGTTGAAGTAAATAAATACATACCGCAGGGACTCCCATTGGCGAATCTGGCCTGCCCACGTGCTGAGAAACTCCAATGGATAGCTGCCGGAATAGTTTCCTGTGGGGCCGTGAAATCTGATGTAAGTGAAATCTGCCGTGATTTCGCGAGGCCACGAAACTCCCCGCCAGTCGTGCAGACAGAGTGCCGCATTATATCGGCGCAGCAATTGATAAACAGATGACGCAGCCCAGGAAGCGTCTCTAAACTCAAAAACGTACTTGTACTTATGGCTGGGTGGAAGAGCGTCGAGAAATTCCTCGAGCCTCGAGAGATTTAGTGGGAATTTCGACGGCAACTGAAAGAGAATCGGTCCAAGCGTGCTCCCCAACAACTCAACTCTCGATAAAAACCTTCCGACTGAAGCCCCGGGATCAAGCAGTCGCTTCATATGGGTAATGAAGCGGCTGGCCTTTACGCTGAACAGGAAGTTTGGCGGGGCCGTCTGCCGCCAATGAACGACGGCATCTTCCGCAGGTAAACGATAAAATGTGTTATTTACTTCGACGGTGTCAAAATGCTCCGCATACCAGGAAAACATTTTCCCAGCCGGGAAGCCCGCCGGATAGAAGCCTCCCACCCAGTGCTTGTAATGCCAACCGGAAGTGCCAATGCGTATGTTGGACGATTGATGCGTTCGCGGCGGCATGCTTACCTTTAAAGAGTTTCGCAGTTAGCGATTCAGGCCCCAACAATCACAGCTATTCAAACAATAGCGGACCAGCCACACTATTCGGTATCAACTGCATCTCGTAACTTTTGAAGGAGCAAACTGTAGCGGGTTCGTTCTCGTCCACCGACGAAATGGGCATCTTGGCCGGGGATGCTTGCATCACAGCACGTTATCGAACTTCAGGCTTGAGGATGCTGGCTCTTGACACTTATTCATCGGAAGAACCCACCATATTTTTCTCAAGCGCGTTCGAAACGAGTCCGCACGTTGTGGCTCGTCGTTAGTCTGATCCCGTTTCAATTGAGTGCATACGGACAAGCCTCATATCAAGGGCAAATTGTGAGCTCAGTTGGCATCATTGCGGACCCCAGTCTGGACGTAGAAAAACTCCGGTCTTTGGTTTCGCAAAAAGCCGGACAGCCATATTCCGACGCGGACGTCGAAACCAGCAGCGCGGCTTTAAAGAAAGCCGGGGATTTCACCAAGGTCTCTATTGATGTTGAACCTGAAACGGCAGGCTTGCGCGTCAATTTTATTCTGCAACCTGCGTACTACATCGGCGTTGCGCACTTTCCGGGTGCCATAAAGTTTTTCAGATACACGAGACTGCTCCAGGTCATTAATTTCCAGGATGAGGAACCTTATGACAAATCTCAAGTCCCCAATCAAGAAAAGCTGCTACTGGACTTTTTCAAATCCAACGGATTTTTTGCGGCGCAGATCCATTTTGACGCAGAACTGGACGATCTTCATAAAATCGCCAGCCCGATTTTTCATGTCGAATTGGGCAATCGGGCGCGCATTGGCTCGATAAACATTCAGGGAACGACGCCGGATGAAACCAGCAGGCTTCTGCGCTCAGTTCGCGGGTTGCGGGCGCATCTGGATGGCGGATTGCTGAAAACGGGGAAGAAATATACATCTTCGCGAATAAAATCGGCTACCACACTACTAAAAGCTTCTCTCGCGAAGCAGCACTATCTTGCCAATCGGTTGACGTTCGATCCGCCGCACTATCATCCCGACACCAATCGTGCCGATATCTCAATGACGATAAGAATGGGTCCCGTCGTCAACATTAAGACTACCGGAGCCAAGCTCTCCTGGATTCCGTATCTATCCAATCGCGAGATAAAAAAGCTGATACCAATCTACAGCGAGGGGTCCGTGGATCGGGACTTGGTCGATGAGGGAGAACAGAACTTAGTCAACTACTTTCAAAAGAAGGGATATTTCGACGTTAAAGTGACAACGGTTTTCCAGCACGATGCTAATAAGGTCACGATCTCTTACAACATAGATAAAGGAAGAAAACACAAGGTGAATAGCATCGTATTTAACGGCAACCATCAGCTCTCAAGCGCCGACCTGTTGGACCACCTTGAGATCAAAAAGCATGGCCTACTGTCCCGGGGCATGTTCAGTCAGAAATTATTGAACGCCAGCGTCAAGAATATCCAGGGGCTGTACCGCAACACAGGATACGAGGATATAAAGGTAACCCCGCAAGTAGTGGACCACGAGCCGAAAATTGACGTCACTTTCCAGATTGAAGAGGGCACACGGACCCTTGTTGATCGAGTGCAGATCAAAGGCAATCAGCATTTATCAATTGGCAGTCTGAGGCCGAAGGGCGGTTTTAAAGTAATGCCGGGAACGCCATTTTCGCCCGCCGGAGTTTCCAGAGACCGCACACAGATACTCGCAAAATATCTGGACATGGGTTACCTGAACGTGGATGTTCAAACGCCGGTTACGCGGCACCCTGCCGACCCGCACCGAGTGGACGTTGCGTTCGTGATCAACGAACATCAGCAAGTTCGTGTCAAAGACGAAGTTCTGATTGGACAAGAAGTCACGCGACCGAGACTGATCAATGAGACAGCAAACATTTCTGCTGGGGCGCCCTTGAGCCAGGAAAAACTGCTGGAAGCGCAAAGTGATCTGTATAACCTGGGTATCTTCGACTGGTCCAGCGTCGGCCCAAGAGAACAGATTGCCGACCAAACCGACGAAGAAACTCTTGTTAAAGTACACGAAGCCAAACGAAACTCAATAACCTACGGCATTGGTTTCGAAGCAACGCGCCGTGGCGGCAGCGTGCCCACGGGAACGGTTGCGATTCCGGGTCTGCCCACCATTGGTACCGGTAACACCAATATTGTCCCAAGCCAGGCTACGTTTGTGAGTCCCCGGGGCTCCATTGAATACACACGGCGAAATTTCCGAGGACTTGGGGAAACCGGGGAGATTTCACTGCTTGCCGCCCGGTTGGATCAGCGCGCCCTTGCTTCGTATAGCGATCCCCGTTTCCGGAATACGCTGTGGCATGCATTAACAACTTTTTCCATGGAGCGCACGACCGAGAACCCGTTATTTGCCGCGAGATTGGGCGACGCTGCCTTTCAATTGGAGAGAACTCTGGATGATGCGAAAACAATGCGCCTTCAGATTCGCTACGACTTCAACAAGACGCGACTGTCTGAATTACTTGTGCCGCAACTGGTCTTGCCACAAGACCGCAACGTAAGACTTTCAACTGTTTCTGCGACATTAATTAAAGATTCCCGCGACAAGCCTCTTGACGCCCATCATGGAGAATTTGGAACTTTAAATCTTGCAATTACTCCAACCATATTTGGATCAAGCGCGAATTTCGCCAAGCTTTACGGACAGTATGCCTACTATCGGCCCATTAGCGGGATGGTCTGGGCTAACAGTATAAGACTGGGGTTTGCCAAATCCCTTGCCGGAAGCTTCGTGCCGACGAGCCAGCTCTTTTTTACCGGCGGCGGCGACAGCATTCGCGGGTTCCCCCTGAATGGCGCGGGGCCCCAACGTTTAGTACCGTTCTGTGCGCCCAGTACCGCGCCCAACGCATGCACAAGCGAGATCACGGTGCCAGTCGGCGGCGAACAGCTTTTCATTCTTAATTCCGAGCTACGCTTCCCTCTCCACGTATCCATCGGCATCTTAAAACCGCTGGGTGCTGTCGTTTTTTATGACGGAGGCAATGTGGACAGCCGAATTAACTTCAACCAATTCATAAACAATTACACAAATACGGTGGGAGTCGGGTTGCGTTACGCGACGCCGATTGGGCCGGTGCGGATTGATGTGGGACGCAATCTGAATCCCGTGCCTGGCCTTGGTTCGACGCAATATTTTATTACCCTGGGGCAATCATTCTAGGAACGAAGTCATGAAGTGGAAACGCACCATCGGCAGGTCCGCCGGAATTATCGTCGGCTTGTTCATCGTTGCACTTATCGCCGGATACTTCGTTCTAAAAAGCCGCGGCTTTCACGAATATGTGCTTGCGAAAATTGTGCAACAAGGCAACGAAGCCACCGGCGGTAAAGTGGAAGTCCGTAATTTTGATTTCCGCATCTCCACGCTGACAGCTCATTTATATGGGTTCACGATACATGGGACGGAGGCGAACGCTCAAAAACCGCTTCTCGAAGTAGATAAGGTGACAGTTGGCCTGAAGATTTTATCTGTGCTGCATCATCGCGTGAATCTGAGCGAATTGCTGATTGAGCACCCGGTCGTCCATTTGATTGTGGACAAGAATGGACGGACAAACATTCCTGTTCCAAATGCGCCCAAAAATAAAGCCTCGCACACTAATGTTTTCGATCTTGCGGTTGGGCACGTACTCTTAACCAGCGGCCAGGTTGAATATGAGGACCGGAAAACACCCATCAACGCAGATGTGCGGGAACTCAGAGCCGAAGCTCATTTTAATTCGTTAACCACAAGCTACTCGGGAGCCATCAGCTATCGCGATGGTCAAATTCAATATGCCGGATTGGCTCCTCTTCCGCACAGTCTCGCAGTAAACTTCGATGCCACTCCTTCAGCCCTGAATTTACGGTCTCTCGCACTGACGGTTGGCTCGTCGCAAGCTTCGGTGCAAGCGCGGGTTAGCGACTATAACAATCCCATCGTAGACGCTACTTATAAGATATTGCTTCACACACAAGACATCGCAGGCCTGGCGCCTGGCTCCGCCCCGTCGGGAAATGTGTTGGTATCGGGCAAGCTGACTTATCAGAGTGCTCCAGATCATCCAGTTTTGCGGGATGTCATGCTCGAAGGCCAAGTTAGCAGCGATGGTCTGGGAATTAGTTCGCCGCAAGGGCACGTCGAACTCCGGAAGCTTGGCGGCAGTTATCAACTCGCTGACGGAAACTTCCACACACGCGATTTTGCCGTTGACTTGCTGAATGGGCGCCTAACAGCGACTCTAGCGATTCAGCATTTGGATTCAAATCCGGCTGCGAAGCTGCATGCTTCGTTGAGCGGAATATCCTTGCAAGCGGCAAGAGCTTCCCTGAATGGCAGTGAGGCAAAAACGATTCCGGTGATTGGCACTCTACGCGGCACGACCGATGCTTCATGGAGCGGCAGTGCAAAGAATTTGCGAGTCCGTTCAGATTTGGACATTCGAGGGGCAGTTACGGACTCGGCTAAAAAAGGGGCCCCTATGATTCCCGTGAATGGCAGCGCGCATGTCACTTACGACGGCGCTCATCACATTCTTGAGGTTCATCAGACAACGATTCGTACACCAGGATCTTCGATCTCGGCTGACGGTCAAATAAGCGATCACTCAAGCTTGACTCTTCACGCCAATACCAGTGACTTGCACGAATTAGAGGGGCTTGCGAGTATTTTTCAGGGCCGGAAAACCTCAGCTAATGTCAGGTCCTCTCAACTGCCGGATGTCTCCGGCTCTGCGGATTTGAACGCATTAGTAAATGGATCGTGGCAGAAACCAAATATCAGCGCTCAACTTAATGCTCAACATTTGGCGGTATCGGGGACCGAGTGGCGCACATTAAATCTCGCCGCGCACGTGAGTCCGTCTGATATATCC
>JBOGLB010000378.1:0-3376 GCA_050745965.1 Terriglobales bacterium
CCAAAGGAGTTGGCGCTCTGTATGTGCGGCGTAAAAATCCTCGGGTGCAGATTTTGCCGATCATTGACGGTGGCGGCCATGAGCGGGGCATGCGCTCCGGAACTCTGAATGTCGCAGGAATTGTGGGACTCGGGAAGGCTTGCGCGATTGCCTCCGAGGAAATGGCAAAGGAAGCGTCTCATCTTGCCGATTTGCGCGATCGCCTGAAAGAAAAAATCATGGGACGTCTCGACGAGGTATATATCAACGGAACCATGGAGCACCGTTTGCCGGGCAACTTGAACATCAGCTTTGCGTATGTCGAGGGCGAATCTTTGCTCATGGGCATCAATGACATTGCGGTTTCGAGCGGTTCCGCGTGCACCTCTGCGACGTTGGAGCCATCTTATGTATTGAAAGCTCTGGGCACCGGCGACGACTTGGCGCACAGTTCGATTCGATTTGGCATCGGACGATTCAATACCGAAGCCGAGGTTGACTATGTGGCGGATCGCGTGGTCGAGACGGTAACGCGGTTGCGCGAACTTTCACCGCTTTACGAAATGGCGAAAGAAGGCGTGGATCTTAAATCAGTAAAGTGGGCGGCCGAAGAAGCGCACTAAAAATTCGAACGCAGATTTGTGAGGAGAGAAAATGTCATACAGCGATAAGGTACTGGACCATTATTCCAACCCGCGCAACGTGGGGTCATTGGACAAGAACAGCACGGAGGTTGGCACGGGTTTGGTCGGAGCGCCGGAATGTGGCGATGTGATGAAGCTACAGATCAAGGTGAATCCGCAAACCAATGTGATCGAAGAGGCCAAGTTCAAGACCTTCGGATGCGGCTCCGCGATTGCATCGTCCTCTCTTGCCACCGAATGGGTGAAAGGCAAGACAGTGGAAGAAGCGCTGCAAATTAGGAACACGGAGATCGTGAAGGAGCTGGCGCTTCCTCCGGTGAAGATTCATTGCTCGGTGCTGGCGGAAGACGCCATCCGCGCCGCGATTCACGACTGGAAGAAGAAGCAGGAGACGGCGAAGCCAGTGTCGGCGGTCGCAACGGTTCAATAGTTCGCGAAGAATAGGGAAATAGGCGAGCCTAACCATGACAACGCTGACCGACGCAGCCACGACCTCGGTGCCTGTAGCACGCCCCAAAGGCGGTGTGGTGGTGACGGATAAGGCGCTGGGAAAAATTCGCACTGCCATTGTGAAAGAAGGAATTTCACCGGAGCAGGGTGGACTGCGCCTCGGCGTCCAGGGCGGCGGATGTTCAGGATTGAGCTATAACATTCGCTTCGATACTCAGCCGCGCGAACGAGACCGCATCTTTCAGTTCGGCGATGTTCGAGTCTTCGTGGATCCAAAGTCGTTCATCTACCTTCACGGCATGACTCTCGACTACCAGGAAACGCTGATGCAGCAGGGCTTCGTGTTCGTGAACCCAAACTCGTCCAAGTCATGCGGCTGCGGCACATCCTTCTCGGGGTAGGGTTGTGTGGCGCGGGAGCCCTCGCCCGCGAAAGTTATTAGACGGCGACCGGTCCAGTCGCTCCGTTGCATCACCCTAAAGGTTATATGAGTGAGCAAACACAATCCGCGATAGCTGTTCTCGGAGCCCCACAGATCACTTCGAGGTGCTGGTCATGCGGCGATATGAGGGCGGCTCAGTTTTGCAAAGCATGCGGCAAGGTGCAGCCGCCATTGCCGGTTGACTACTTCGCCTTTTTTGGACTACCCCGCAAACTGAATATTGATCTTGCACAGTTGCAGCGGGAGTTTTATGAACTGAGCAGGCGGCTGCACCCAGATGTGTCCGCGCGTAATGATGCGCGTGAGCGGGAATGGAGCCTGGAGCAGAGTTCGCAACTGAACGACGCCTACCGAACCTTGAAAGACCCAATCAAGCGCACCGAATATTTGTTGAGGCTTGAGGGAGTTGAACTCGAAGAGCAATCCAAGGCGGCGACGGAGAAAGCACGCGCTTCCGGTGAAGCCAAGAAGCAGGTTGTCCCGGAAGACTTGCTTGAGGAAGTATTCGAGCTGAACATGCAGCTCGAGGAATTGCGCATGAACAAGAAGACCGGAGAAGACGATCCTTCTTTGATTCAGGAGCTGCAGACCCACGAAGATGCGCTCGAAAAAAAATATCAGGGTCTCTCCGATGAATTGAAAACGTACTGGGACGAATGGGACAAGCTGGACGATGCTTCGACGGAAGAAGCGCGAAAAAAAACGCGCGATAAGATGGCGGACTTGCTGAACCGCCGGTCGTATATCAGAAATTTAGTAAGAGACGTGAATGAGGCCATTGAGTAATTTGGTAATCGGTAATTTGGTAATTGAAGATCGAAAGCTGGGTTTGAAGATTCTCAATTTTTATTATGACTTTCTCTCGCATTGTCGGTATTGATCTCGGAACCACGAACTCTCTTGTAGCGTTCATGCAGGGGGAGAATCCTGTCGTAATTCCGGGAGAAGATGGCGTGAATCTCGTTCCATCGGTGGTAGCCCTGGATGCGAATGACCGCGTCGTCGTCGGCAACGCCGCGCGAAAGTATTTGATCGAGACTCCAGACCGTTCTGTTTATTCGATCAAGCGCCTGATGGGGCGCGGCATCGAAGACGTGCGCGATGAACTGAAGCTCTTTCCATTCCATCTTGCGGATGATCTCGAAGCAGGTGAAGTTCTTCGCATCAAGCTGGGCGATAAAACTTTCACCCCGCCGGAAATTTCCGCATTCATTCTTCGGCAACTGAAGCGCAATGCCGGGCGATTCTTCGGTGGGCCGGCGACTCAGGCGGTCATCACGGTTCCCGCATACTTCAACGACGCGCAAAGGCAGGCCACCAAAGACGCGGGACGCATCGCCGGCCTCGAAGTTCTGCGCCTGGTAAACGAGCCGACAGCAGCGTCGCTGGCCTATGGTTTGGATAAAAAGCAAAACGGCATCGTCGCGGTTTACGACCTCGGCGGTGGAACTTTCGATGTATCCATCCTGAAGCTGCATGACGGAATTTTCGAAGTGATCGCTACCAATGGTGACACCCATCTTGGCGGCGACGATATTGACAATCTGCTCATCGCGATTGCGATTACCGACATCAAAGGCGACTTGGGCCTCGATGTTTCGTGCAATGGCGAGATCGTCGCCACTATCCGCAAAGCGGTGATCGAAGCCAAGATTGCATTGTCATCGCAACCTTCTACGAAACTTGCGATAGACCTTCCCCAAGGCAAGAGTTACCTGCGGGAAATTACGCGGGAGCAGTTTGAAACGTTAATTGATCCGGTGATCAATCGCACCATCGGCCCCTGCAAACAAGCTTTGAAAGATGCGGGATTAACGACCGAACAACTCGATGAAGTGGTTTTAGTGGGCGGCTCGACAAG
>JBOGLB010000379.1:0-3904 GCA_050745965.1 Terriglobales bacterium
CGGCATGACGATAGTCCGTGCGGGGTTCGGAATTTACTACTCGCAGATCGTAGATAACTCCGAAGCGAACTATGCTCTGACCGGTCCAACCGGCGTTTTCAACTACACCGCAACGCCGGGCCAGGTCGGCTTTCCAGCAAGTATTGCGGATGCGCCTTTGCCCGCATTTCCCGCCAGCGCACAGGTTCCGTTGCGAAGTCTGTACATCCGTCCGGGCCGCAGCTCTTACTACGATCAGTTCTTTCCGACGTCCACACTAATCGGATATCAAAGCGGGTTGTTCAGCCCTTATACCGAACAGTGGACCTTCGGAATCGAGCAGGCTCTGGCGACGAACTGGGTTTTGAGTGTGGACTACGTGGGATCGCACACGATAAAGATCAACCGCCCGCTGGATGTAGATCCGCCATCACCTTTTGTGAGAACAGCGCCAGGAGAAACGCGTACCCCGCAGTTGGCGAATTGCGAGAGACCGCTGTGGATTTCTTTCTATGCTCAAAACGGCCTGACTTGCGATGCATCGAGCGCTCAAGGTACGCCGGCGTCGGTTCCAATTCCAGCCTACTCAGTTATTCAGGCCGACGTGAATGATGGAGTCGCTTACTACAACGCGCTCAATGTGAATCTGAATCACCGCTTCAGCCACCGGCTGCAAATGCTGGCCAGCTATACGTGGTCGCACGCGCTGGATGATGTCGATCCTGATATTCCTGGTCAGAACCCGAATGATCCGAACTTTACGGGCCGACAAGAACTCGCACCTGCGATTTACGACCAGCGGCATCGCTTTGTGCTAAGCGGGACTTTTGTCACGCCGCTTAATATCAACATCGGCGGAGTTGGAACGTTCGGGAGTGGCCTGCCATACAATATCGTTACCGGAACGAACAACAGCGGCGACACGGGTGCAACGACAGATCGGCCAGTGGTCAACGGTGTCGTGATTCCGCGCAATGCCGGCCGCGGAAGACCGGTTTACGATGTTTCTCCGTTTATCGAACGGCGGTTTCCTCTGGCCGGCGAACGGGTAGCTCTCAGCCTGCGCGCCGAGGCCTTCAATGTTTTCAACCATCCGAATTTCGTCGGCTACGTCTCGACTTGGGGAAACGGCACTGCTGCACCAGCAAATCTTGGCACGCCGTTAACAGGGATCACAAATCAGCTTCCGGCACGATCGCTGCAATTCCTGATCACGTTTACGTTCTGATCGTTGCCGGTTACGTCGCGACCGATTGTTTCCGGCGATCCGATTCATGCGCTGCGTTCAATCGTCAACTTTTTGGTACAAACGGTAATTCTCATTCATGATCGAAGCGAACGGACGGAGCGTTAGGTTCCCCGAATCGGTTCGCGCCACCCAGTCCTCCGACGTTTGCGCAAATCGGGCCGCGGATAGCAATTGCGCTCGCGTCAGGCGCGCAGGATTATCACCGATCGCGAATAACGAGATGGGACCGCGCATTAAAGCCACTTTATTTGGGTTCTGATCGTCCACCGCCTCCAGGCTCATCGGCATCTCCAACTCTAATTCCATTCTGTCCCCATCCTTCCACGAACGTTGTAGGACGAGAAATTTTCCCGGAGTGATTTCGTTGTCCACCGCGCGGCCATTAACCGACAATCTGGTCTTTGCGCCAGCCCATGCGGGAATACGCAAATAAACCTTAAAGGTCTGGGGCGTGGCCATGCCGAAGGAGAATTGGGATGTGTTTTCTGACGGATATCTTGTTGTCTGCGTCAAAGTGCATCGCGTGCTCCCCTGCGACCAGGAGACGCGAGATGGAATAAACAGATTGACGTAAATTCCGTCGCGACTTTGGTAGTAAGAACTAATCCCGTAGTCCGCTGCCAGTTGTGGAAACGTGCCTGAGCAGCAGGGCCACTTGTCTATGTGATGTACCTTCCTGGCAACGTCGTTATAGTCGGAATAATAGAAGCTGGTTCCATCCGCCAGGATTGGAGTGGCGCCGGCAATGGTGTTGTAGAGGACCCGCTCCATGCTGTCGCCGTACCGGGAATCGCTGGTAACCCGCAATAAATAGCGGGTAATTTTGAAGTGGCCATAAGCTCCGCATGGAGTTTCAAAGCTGGCATGAGTCTCTGCCAAACTCGCGGCCAGACCGCCCGTGCCAGATTTTACGAAGGCTTCATTCGGACCCCATCCCCCAGTCGCGTAGCTCTGCTCCTGCACCATGCGAAGACCATTGCCGGCAGCGCGTAAATATTTCTCGTTCCCAAGCACAAGGTATGACTGCATGGCGGAGCTGAGGGCATTAACGTGGCTATAAGCATGCTTGCCGGGAAGAACGTTCTGATTTTCGGCAAGAGGGCCAAAGTAATCCTCTTCGATAAAGCGTATGGCAAGGTCACGATACCGCGAATCTCCGCTGCGTTGATAAGCGAGGAATAGATTTTCCGGAAGGGTGTAGGTTTCATCGAAAGTAAAAGCAATATTCTTATGAGGACGGGCGGCCTGCTCGACGCGGCTCAAAGCCTTTTCCGGCAAATGCGGCATAACAGCCTGAGTGGCAAGCCAGTGCACTTTCAGCGCGTCTGGATCGGAGGCAAATTCATGGGCGTCAATCAGGCCGCAACTGGTTTTGTCATACGTGTATGCGGGAAGGCAGTAGTCCACATAAAATTTTCCATCTGGGTCAACGGTCTGCGCAAAACCTCGCACCAACCGGTTAATTTTTGCTTGTGTCGGTACGGACCCCGTAATCGCATAAGCGCGCGCCAGGCTCGACAGATATTGGCCAAAACTATGGCCGGGAATGAAACCATGCAGATTGCTCATTGGAACGAAATCTGTCGAATTGTCGTACCAGCCACCCATGTCGGGGCCGGGAGCGGCCATGCCTTCCCTCTGACGGAACGGCTTCAGCAACGCGTCGTCATCAATATGCAAAAACAAGTCATGGTTATGCAGGAACTGCTCCCGCAAAGGCCCGTCGAGTAACTGCACCTGTTGATACGAAAACCGAGACAATTGCGGCGTGACCTTCGCGTCCACGGAGGGGCTGCCCCAGGCGCGCGGAATGGAACGTGCTGCAACTGCCGCACCCGCTGCTGCGGCAGTGATCTTAAGAAAATCGCGTCTAGATTTGCTGTGCATGACTTCTCCCCGGAAAAGATTGAACGATTCACGCAATCATGGACTGTACATCTATGGTAAACGTTTGCCCCGCTCTCGTATACTGCTTGCGGAGTGAATCTGTCAAGAAAAGGGATGCGCGGAGAGTCTGCGTGCCCAGGTCATACACCCAAACCAATATGGGCATCACCCGGCGCGCGTTCGTTTACGGTTCCCTTGTTGCATCGGCGTGCCGCGCATTGGGGCAAGGCGTAGCCTCCCGCAATGTAAAAGCACA
Source organism: Terriglobales bacterium (assembly GCA_050745965.1). Lineage (GTDB taxonomy): Bacteria > Acidobacteriota > Terriglobia > Terriglobales > Acidobacteriaceae > PALSA-188. Next base: position 3,372 of record JBOGLB010000379.1, read on the forward strand.
AGCTAAGCCTGCTCCCTCGGGTCGTCCGTTTGACGCTCACTTTACCGACGTTGCGCGGGAGGCTGGCCTACTCTCACCGGTGATCTACGGAGATGCGGCCAACAAGGATTACATCCTCGAGGCGATAGGGTGCGGTTGCGCTTTTTTCGACTACGACAATGACGGATGGATGGATGTCTTTGTGCTCAGCGGGACACGGTTCCACGATCCTCCTCGGGATACTACAAATCGCCTCTACAAAAATAATCGCGATGGCACGTTTACCGACGTGACAGAAAAGTCCGGCTTGCACGATCTAGGATGGGCATCGGGGGTATGTGTTGGCGATTACAACAATGATGGGTTCGAAGATTTGTTTTGTACCTACTTCGGACAGAACAAGTTATATCGAAATAATGGGGACGGTACTTTCACGGACGTTACCAAGGCTGCGGGCTTGTGGAACGAGGTTTCGCGATGGGGATCTGGATGCACTTTCCTGGACTACAACCGCGATGGCCATCTCGATCTGTTTGTTTCCAATTACATTCGAT
>JBOGLB010000380.1:0-8685 GCA_050745965.1 Terriglobales bacterium
GCAATATTCGCCATTTCAGTTCCAGGACATTCTGAGCGTCCGGTAGATCGAACGCAGACTCATATCCAGACTGGATAAAGATCTCCTCCTGGTGATCTGTCAGTGAGAATTGCGGCGTGTAGCCCAGCTCGGCGAGGGCGGCTTTACTCTTATCCACAGCCGTAGGATGAACCAGCAGATCGAGATCGGCAAATTGACGCCCGGAGATATCCCCGTTGAGAATGGTCGCCAAAGCTGGTCCCTTGTAGGCGAGCACAGGAATTCCGCGAGATTCAAAATGCTTCATCACTCGCAGGAGGTCGCGCGTGAGACGAAGCGTTTGACGGATATTGGCCTGATAAAGATTGTGTAATTTCGCTAAAGGTTCACTAGGAACAAGATCGGCAATACCGCGAAGAGCGGTGTAGACCTGAGGAATGAGGCGATGATGCCTTGTAATCTCGAACAGCGCTTGCCAGTTCAAACCCTCGGCAATGTGTTTGTGAATATCTTCGATCCGCGAGCCATGAGCATATGTGACACACAGCAGGAGGAAATCGAATTCGCGATCGAATTGCCCGGCACGCCTCTTTGCGGTTCGCCCTGGTAGAGACACGGCGGGACTCGTACAAGATGCGGTTACAGAAGATGGATGAATCGGAGGCGCGCCGGTCTCAAGATTCATTTAGCGTTCCCGCATAAACTCTGCGATTGCCTCATAGGCTTTCGCCAAAGTTTTTTCGTCGGGCAAAAACACGATTCGAAAATGTTTTGTGCCCGGCTTCTGGCCGAAGCCGGAACCATGCACGACCATCACATATTTTTTTCGAATTAACTCTTTGACGAAGACCTCGTCGTCATCCTGAATTTGCAATCGCGGGAATGCATAGAAAGCTCCGCGGGGAGCGACGCAGCTCATTCCCGGAATTGAATTGCACGATTTCACGGTAAGGTCGCGCCGCTTCCTAAGTTTGCCGCAGACTTCGATCAGGTGTCCTTGAGATCCATTCAAAGCAACGCTGATCGCATATTGCTCGGGATGGTTCGCAGACAACCGCGCCCGCAACAACCGGTGCACGCCTTCTATGTAGGGCTTGACGGCCTCGGCGTTCCCACTGACAATTCCCCACCCAATGCGCCAGCCGGGAACGAGGTAATTCTTGGAGAGGCCACCGAACGTCACCACCGGCACGTCGGGAGCCACAGCCGCCATCGAAATGTGCTCGTCGTCATCGAGCATCAGCTTGTCGTAAATCTCGTCCGAAAAAATTACGAGATTATGCTGCCGGGCAAGTTCGGCGATTTGCTCCAGCATTTTTCGCGAGCATACCGACCCCGTCGGATTATTCGGATTGATAATCACAATGCCGCGCGTGCGCGAAGTGATTTTGCGCTTGATGTCGTCGAGTTCGGGCTGCCAGGCATCTTCTTCGTTAAGAAAGTATGTGTTGAGGCCGATCTCCAACTTGCACAGCACGGCCGAGTACAGCGGGTAATCCGGGCACGGCGTCAGGATGTCTTCGCCAGGATTCAGCAAAGCGGTTAGGCAGACGTCCACAGCCTCACTTGCTCCGGAGGTTACGAAGACGTCCTGCACGGTTGTGATTGCTTTGCGCGATGCTTCGTCACGAATGGCTTGCAAGGCGGAAGGAATCCCGGGCGATGGAGCGTAGCCGTTCTTGCCGTCACGCATGGCTTTGTGGACGGCTTCGATTATGTGCGCAGGAGTTTCGAAGTCGAAATTGAGCGGGTCGCCGACGTTGAGCGGCAGGACTTTGTGTCCCTGCCTGATGACTTCGTCGGCAACGCTGGCCAGGTCACGGATAGCATAGCGAACATTGTCGAGCCGCGTGGCAGCCAAGATTTCACGGGTTTGGGCTATTGGCATATGTCTCCTCGCACCGAAAAAGCAGATTCCTTTAGGGATCCGTTCGGAATGACAAAAACCTATTCTCCGCGGTCAATCTGCGCTCGCTGCAAGCGATCAGAATAATCCACGTACACGGCTTTCCACTCACTATAAAAGTCTATTGCGCCGATTCCACCTTCACGATGACCATTGCCAGTGGCCTTGACTCCGCCAAAAGGCAGATGAACTTCCGCGCCGATTGTCGGAGCATTGATGTAAGTAATTCCCGCGTACAGATCGCGCATTGCGACGAAAGCTTTGTTTACATCTTTGGTATAGATCGAAGACGAAAGTCCATATTCGATATTGTTGGCAATAATGATCGCGTCTTCCAGATTTTCGCAAGGGATAATCGAGACCACCGGCCCAAAAATCTCCTCTTGCGCAATTCGCATCTTGGGATCAACGTCAACGAAGACGGTTGGTTCGACGAACCATCCATACTGAAAATCGCCCTTGTCGAGACGATTGCCGCCGCACTTGATTTTTGCGCCTTCGTCTTTCCCAATTTCGATATACCTCAAATCGGTATTGAACTGCTTTTCATTAATCGCTGGGCCCATTTCGCTAGTCTCATCCAGTCCATTTCCAACTTTGAGCTTCCTGGCGCGCTCAATATAACGCTCTACGAACTCACCGTAAACTCCTTTTTGGACGATAATGCGACTGGTGGCCGTGCATCGCTGGCCGGTCGTGCCGAAGCCTCCCCATAATCCGCCTTCAATCGCCAAGTCGAGATTCGCGTCGTCCAAAACGATCATTGGGTTCTTGCCGCCGAGTTCCAGCGAGCAATGTTTGAAGGTTTTCGCCGCGGTGATCCCGACGGTTCGTCCCACGGCGGACGATCCAGTAAATGAAATTGCGCGGACTTCTGGATTGTCCAAAAGCGGCGCCCCAGCTTCGGGACCAAATCCGGTGACGACGTTGACCACACCTTTTGGCAGCCCAGCATCGGTGAGAGCGCGCAGCAGATTAAAAGTAGATAGTGGAGTATCCTGCGCGGGCTTAATCACACAAGTATTTCCGCAGACCAGCGCTGGCAAAAGCTTCCACGATGGAATCGCCATCGGAAAATTCCAGGGCGCAATCATGCCGCAAACCCCAAGCGGCTGGCGAATAGCCATGGCAAATTTGTTGGGCAGTTCTGACGGCGTAGTCGGACCGAACATGCGGCGTCCTTCGCCCGCCATGTAATAAGCTGTGTCAACGGCTTCCTGCACGTCTCCGCGAGTCTCTTTCAGCACTTTGCCCATCTCTCGGGTCATGTCGCGGGCATATTCTTCCTTGCGCTCCAGCAGAATTTCGGCGGCTCGGTAAATGATTTCCGCGCGCCGCGGGGCGGGAACTAAACGCCATTTCGTGAACGCATCCTTCGCAGCTTCCACGGCCGCATCGGTATCTGCTTTGCCCGACTTCTGAAAAATACCCACAACATCGCGGGTATCCGCGGGATTGATATTCTCGAAAGTTTCCCCCGTTGCGGATTCAACCCACTCGCCACTAATAAAGTTCTTGTAAATCTTGGGGCGAGACGCGGTTCCATCAATCACGGGCCGGGTCAAAGTATCTACAGCCATAGATTTCTCCTGAAAATTGCCGATGTGTACATGCTACAGGCGGAGGATAAGGGCGGCAAGGCTGGGAGTTAGGGTCTGTCTAACGAACCGTGGGCAAGAAAGTGAGAATTTCAGATGAATAGAGGCACTTCGCCGTTTGACGCCTTAACCCCCGCACGATAAACTACTTGGGTTTGCCTGTAGCTGCGGTTTCCGTTCTGGATCCGCCCGCGTGTTTGCCAAATTGAGGGCGAGGCGGAGAGCAGCAAGCACCAAAATTTTAGACTTTCCCATGATCGCGATACGCTGCGACGGGTGATTTTGATGGAGGCATAAGTATGTACGCGGTCATCCGCGCCGGTGGCAAGCAGTACCGTGTGGCGCCCGGAGATGTGATTCGCCTGGAAAATCAGGGCGATGGGAAAGACGGCAAGATAGAATTCGCCGATGTGCTGGCTGTGTCTGGCGAGCAGGGACAGATTGGGCGTCCGGGAGCCGGCGCGTCGGTGATCGGCGAAGTCGTCGAGCAGGGCCGCGCGAAGAAAATTCTCGTCTTTCATTACAAGCGCAAGAAACAGTACAAGAAGCTGCGCGGACATCGGCAGGGATATACCGCCGTCCGGATTACTGAAATTGGGTTTGATGGACAGACCTTTAAGGCGCCAGAACTGCCGAAAAAGGAGCTCAAGGTTAGAAAAATAGCGCCCGTGGAAGCCGAACATCGTGTTCAGCATCACGCGGAGGCGAAGACGAAGGCGCATGCACACACGAAGAAGAAAGCTGCGTCTAAGAAGACGGTGCACAAGAAGGCGGCACCGAAGAAGAAAAGATAAGCAGATCCCTCGACTTGCGATGGTTCCGCAGGATCATCCTCGCCGATCGGTAATGACACAACATTAGAGGGGATAGGTTATGGCACACAAAAAAGGGCAGGGCACTTCACGGAACGGGCGCGATTCTAACGCGCAAAGACTGGGATTCAAGGCCTTCGGAGGGCAGATCGTTCCGGGTGGGACGATTATTGTCCGGCAGCGTGGGACGAGGGTGAAGCCCGGTTTGAATGTTGGTCGAGGCAGCGACGACACGTTGTTCGCGAAGATCAGCGGGCGGATCAAGTTTAAAGATCGCGGACAAATGGGAAAGTTTGTGATGGTCGAGCCGCTGGAAGCCGAGTAGCGCCTACGTCCGATTCTCGCGGACATTAATATCCGCGCCACGCGTTCCCAAACAGCCTCGCTCCGGTCGAGGCTTTTTTGTTTGGCAGGCAAGAAACGGGCGAGCTTCGCTCGGCCGGACAGCCGAGGGCGGCTATTCCCACGTAGTTTCTGCCAATGACCAACGACTGATTCATGTTTATAGATGAAGCCACAATCCGCGTGAAGGCCGGGGACGGCGGCAACGGTTGTCTCGCGTTCCGGCGGGAGAAGTTTGTTCCGCGTGGAGGGCCTTCGGGTGGGGATGGCGGGGACGGTGGCGACATTGCTATGGAATCCAGCGAGCGCCATAACACGCTGGTGCACTTCCGGTTTAATCCCGAATACAAGGCGCAGCGCGGGCGGAACGGCGAAGGCTCGAATAAAAAGGGTCGAGAAGGCGAAGGAATCACTTTAAAAGTTCCGGTCGGCACGATCGTCTATGACGGTGACACCCGCGAGAAAGTGCATGACTTTTCTGGCCCCGATGAACGGATTGTGGTCGCGCGCGGTGGTCGCGGCGGAAGGGGCAATGCGCGATTCGCGACTTCTACGCACCAGGCTCCGCGAGAGCATGAAGACGGGCGGCCTGGCGAGGAACGCGTTTTCCGGCTCGAATTAAAGCTGCTGGCTGATGTTGGATTGGTTGGATATCCCAATGTCGGAAAGTCCACTTTGATTTCGCGGATTTCGGCGGCTCGCCCGAAGGTGGCCGATTATCCGTTCACCACTTTGCAGCCGAACCTGGGCGTGGTTGTGATTGGCGAGGCCCGAGACGAGAGGAGTTTTGTAGTCGCCGATATTCCCGGCCTAATCGAAGGTGCACATTTGGGCGCCGGATTGGGCACTCAATTCCTGCGTCATATAGAGCGCACCAGGTTGCTCGCCCACATAGTGGATGTCTCCGACGACAGCGGAAGGTCTGATCCCGTGAAAGATGTTGAGGTAATCACAAAAGAGTTGCAAAGCTTTGGCGGAAAGCTCGACGAAAAGCCAACCATCCTGGTGGCATCGAAGATTGATGTCGCGAACAAAGAGAAACTGGCAAAGCTGAAACGGTACGCGAAGAAACAGAGAATGGATTTGTATCCTATTTCAGCGGTGACGGGAAAAGGCATCGAAGAACTGAAGTATGCGATGGCGGAAAAGCTTGACGAAATTCGCGAACGTGCCCAGCTTCTTGTCGAAGATTCGGGATGATGCGCGCTGGCTGTTTAATCGAAGGACCGGACCGTGAACACCACTGGTTCATGGCAGCAGCAACAATTTTCCTGTTGTCTTGCGACCTTCAAGATCGCGGTGCGCTTGCGCTGCTTCGGCCAATGGGTATGTGTGCGCAACTCGCAGCTTGAGTTGGCCGGCGGCAATCATTTGGAAAACCGCGGTGGCTCGTTTGCGCAATTCCTCAGTTGTAACGGTGTAATGCAAGAGGGTGGGGCGGGTTACATAGAGCGACCCTTTTTGCGATAGCTGAATCAGCTCAAATGGCGGCACTGCGCCGCTCGAGCCCCCAAAGAGCACCATGTATCCTCGGGTACGCAATATGTTCAGTCCCTTCTCGAAGGTAGTCTTCCCCACACTGTCGTACACGACATCCACGCCCTTTCCATCGGTCAGCCGTTTCGTTTCGGTCTCGAAATCAACCTCTGTGTACCGGATGACCTCGTCTGCGCCCGCTTCCCTGGCGAGCGTGGCTTTCTCTTCAGTTGAAACCGTACCGATTACCCGAGCGCCAATGTTATGCGCCATTTGGACCAGCAGCAGTCCAACTCCGCCCGCAGCCGCATGGATCAGAACCGTCTCGCCACGTTTCAAAGGATAGGCGTCGTGTGTCAAGTAATGAGCGGTCATGCCTTGGAGCATTGCCGCCGCCGCAGTACGATCGCCAACCGCGTCGGGGACCGGCACAAGCCGATTAGCGGGAGCGGCGATATATTCGGAATAGGCGCCTTGGATTCCCGCCCAGGCAACGCGTTCTCCGGCCTTGATTCCGGCGGCCTTTGAACCGACCGCGGTCACGGTACCGGAACCCTCTTGTCCCGCTATAAATGGAAGGGGGAGCTTGTACCGTCCCTCGCGCTGATATATATCAATGAAGTTCACGCCGGCGGCTGCAATCTTTACAACGGCTTCGTTTTCCTTCGGTTCGGGCATTGGCACATCGGCCAGTTCGAGGGCTTCGGGGCCGCCGGTTTGTCTTACTTGAATGGCTTTCATAAGTGTCTTGGATTCGCCAGCGGCGATCTGGATGCAAGTGTCCCGCAGTGAAAGATGAAGTTAGAAAGAGTTGGGGTTATTGTGGGATTTAAGTTCCCGCGCCGTGAGACCTGCTAACCACTGGCTTCGATCCAAGAAAGGAATAAAAAGCGATATACACGTAAGCCGCTACTGGGACGGCATAGGCCAACGCGATCTCATGGGAGGCGTCTGAGATGAACCCCATCAGCGGAGTCAGAACTGCTCCGCCAATGATCGCCATCACGATTAACGATCCGCCAATTTTTGTATTCGGACCAAGTCCCTTGAGTCCCAATGCAAAGATGGTGGGGAACATGAGCGACATGAAAAAGCTGCTGAAAAATACACACCACACTCCGAACCAACTTGGATGGATCACTCCCGCAGAGACAAGTACAATATTTATGACGCTGTAGGTTCCCATCAATCTATTCGGGGCGACCCTCCTCATCAGATATGCCGAAGTGAACCTTCCTATTCCAAACGCCGCCAACGTTCCCGTCAGGAAATACCCGGCGACTTTTTCCGGCTGGTGCGCGTACTCCTGTACATACTGAATAAAATAACTCCAAGTTCCGACCTGAGCTCCCACGTACAGAAATTGAGCAATCACCGCCAGAAGAAAATGGCGGTAACTGAAGAGTTCACTGAAATGCCCATGATCCCCGGAACTCCGCTCGTGTTCGCTTGGAATTGCGGGAAACTTGGTTCTTAGAATCACGAATGCCCAGAATAGGCACACCGCACCGAGAAAAAGATAAGGCTTGATCACGCGCAGCGTTTCTGTTCTCAAATACAGTTCGTAGATCCCTTGCGCCTTGCGAACCGCGATGTCTTGCGGCGTGAGTTCGACTCCAGAAAAAATAAAGACGGTCCCAATCAGCGCGCCGGTGATGGCGCCGAAAGGATTGAATGCCTGCGAGAAATTCAGGCGCTGCTCGGAAGTGTCGGGATCGCCCAATTGCGCGATGAAAGGATTGGAAGCTGTTTCCAGAAACGAAAGACCGCTGGCGATCACGAAAAGCGCGAACAGAAAAAAGGCGTATCGTCCCACCAATGCGGCTGGCCAGAAAAGAAAACATCCGCTTGCAAACAAAAAGAGGCCGGTCACAAATCCAAACTTGTATCCGAACTTTCTCATGAGCAGGGCTGCCGGCATTGCCAAGACAAAGTAGCCCAGATAGAACGCGAACTGCACCAGCCCAGCCTGAAGCCGATTTATGTCGAACGACTTCATAAACTGGCGGATCAGGACGTCATTCAAGTTATTGGGAATTCCCCATAGAAAGAACAGGAATGTGACAAGGATGAACGGAACGAGTTGCCCGGCAGGAAACAGGCTGTGCCGGGGTTGACCGGTGGTACCCTTCGTGGATGATTCAGAGACCTTCGTAGTGAACTCTTCGCCCATGCTGTGTTCTCGTTATCTCTGCCAGCCCTTTGGCATCAGTTCAAACGGACCATAATCTTCGTGAAACGGCCAAGGTTATCACTACACTCGAATGATCAAAGATTATTAATGATATTCAGCGCAAAGAGAACAGGTTAAGTCTTTCGCCATAACCCTTACTGCAACGTATAATTACGCCCGTTAGAAATTTGTCATTTCCGAATTTCAAACTTCTGCTACGTTGAATTGTCCCAATTCTGATACAGAGGTTTTTCAATGCCGTTACTGACCCGACGTGAGTTGTTGCGCTCTGGAGTTGCTGTTTCCGCATCTTCCCTACTAGCCGGCTCGTCCCTGTCCCGGGCCCACGCTTTGCTTCAGGGCTATCCCAGCATCGCCTCTGCCGAGGCTTTGTCCGCG
>JBOGLB010000381.1:0-2212 GCA_050745965.1 Terriglobales bacterium
TTGACACGGCTGCGGGACCGGGTACAGGTGAGGCGCAAATCACCTCGCATGGTTTCGATCTAACCGGGCTGGACTTCCATACCGCAGGTACGCTGGATAAGAACATTTCGTTCTATGTGCTTCCATCCTCCGATGCTACGGCATCGTTTCATTTTGAGCAGGTGTTCGCGCGGCTCGACAATCTCTTTGGCAGCACATGGCTCAATGTGAAGCTTGGCAAATTTGAACTTGATAACCTCGTTTCTGAGAAGAGAATTCTTACTCTCACGAGCATCTCAGGCGTGTACCAGACTTATCACTTCATTCCGCAAGGAGATGGCAACATCTTCGGGCAGATCGGAGATAACCAGCTCGGAGTGGAATGGATGGGGCACTCTTACAATGACCGTACCCGGGTCTCTGCCGCATTATTGAGTTCCAGCGACGGGAATGTAAACCTTTCCTACGGAAACTCATACAGTGGATTTTTCGCCGCCAGCCAGGCCTTTGACGTGGGCAGACTCGGTGTGGATAGGATCGGCGCCTATGCGATGATCGGAGAAGCGCCCACCACCTACCAGACTTCGAACGGTGACATCATTCCCGGCGCGGCACTTGGGAATAAGGGCTTTAGCCGCGAAGGCTTTGTGGGACTGTTTTACTTCGGCAAGTTGGACTTTCTCGCCGTAACCCAGCATGGAAGCGACAACGCATGGTTCGGCGCAGGCTACGGAGACCTTCCAGGGGGCACCGTCGCGAACAACAATATCCCGGGGACAACTCTTCCGCCGGGAGCCCGGGCTCCCACGTGGAATGGCTACATGCTGGAAACGCACTATGTGTACAGCCCGCAGCTCATCTTCATTCAGCGTTCCGAGTGGGAGCGGATGTCTCAACAAGCAGACCCAACCAGCGCGTCCAACTTCGGCGACGTTAACATGTACACGTTCGGGTACCGCTACTACCCAATCATGACTAGCCGGGCCGGATTCGCCTGGCACAACGAATATTCATGGATCCGGCAGCGAGGAACCGCCCCAGATGGAGGCGACCTAACCAGCAGCAGCCTGCTCGCGGGATTTGACTTCGATTTCTAGAGAGGGAACAGCCATGCGCATAAAAACATTACTGCAATGTTCGTTGTTGATGGGCGCAGCTGCGGCTCTCGCCCTTTCCTTGCCTGCCAGCGCGCAAGTCTCAACGGTTCAGCTCAACACCTGGCTGAATTCTCCGGCGGCGACGAGTCACATCGGCAATGTCACTGGCAATGCAAAGGCGGCGGCCGAGGACTATCGCAGATACTGCGTTGGTTGCCATGGCGATCTTGGCGATGGCAACGGTGAGAATGCGGTTTGGCTTGACCCTAAGCCCCGCGATTTTCAGCTTGGGGAATTCAAGTGCCGTTCCACCCCCAGCGGTACCCTGCCGACTGACGAAGATCTGTACAACACGATTGCCCGCGGTTTAGACCGCTCCAATATGCCTCCCTGGAGCACCTTCACCAAAGATGAGCGCGCGAATCTGGTGGCGTGGATTAAGCATTTCTCTCCCCGCTGGCAGAACGAGAAAGCGGGCACTCCGATCCCGATTCCTGCCGAGCCGGCAATCACTGCGGAGCGAGTCAAAGCGGGAGAGGATGTCTTTGGAAGGGTGCAATGTTGGAAATGCCACGGCGTCGAGGGAATGGCTAACGGTCCTTCCGCCTCAACCCTGACCGATGATCAGAATCGTCCAATTCTGCCCTATAACTTTACCGACGGTTCGCGGCCCAAGTGTGGCGACACTGACCGCGACATCTACAGAATCTTCATGACGGGGCTCGATGGTACACCGATGCCTTCCTTCGCGGATAACCTTAAACCGGACGAGGCTTGGGACCTGGTGTTTTATCTACGTACGCTCCAACCCCACAACGCTTTTAATGCCAAGGAAAGGCAAATCGCCAAGCAACTGGGATTGAAGCCAGTGCTTCCACAGTAATCTTAGAAAAGTTGCGCAAATTCGTTCTCGGGAGACAGGCGATGAAAAAGCACCTCTACTCGAAGTTCGCGGCAATTATATCGGTGTTAATACTGGTTGGCTTTGCCGCGCTGAACCTTGACCAAAAGGTCAGCGCTGCCGGCGACGGCTCAATAACCGGGACTGTGAAGCTTAGCGGCACTCCGCCTCACATGCGGGGAATTGACATGTCGAAAGATCCCTATTGTGTGAAGCAACATGTGAACGACCCGGC
>JBOGLB010000382.1:0-4510 GCA_050745965.1 Terriglobales bacterium
TTTTTCAAACGGAGTGATTCCGTCAACTGCCCAAACTCGAATGAGCGGCGTGGACCGATTTTCTTCACTGCGCTTGACCTGCACGCCTAGCAGTAGGACCTGGGCAAAGAGAACTGCCACCAGAACGGAGACGTTGCGATATCTGGAAATCAGGGTTTCCATGAAAGAGCTATCAGCCTTCAGCTATCTGCGTGACAACCAATGCACCGTTAAGACGTAAATTAATCCTGCAAGAACGACACCCGAATCGAGACAATAAAACCAGATCCAGGCCTTTTTGTCAGGTGAAACTCGCAAAAACCTTGGAATGGGCCACCAGGACGGGGTAGATGAAGTCAGAACACGTATCGCTCGACGCGTATCCAGCAAGGTCCAGACGTTCAGTGCCGCAAACACCAACAGGAACCCCGTTATGAACTTCGGCGGGAAGGGCGCCAATGGATCGTGCACTGGGTACACCACAATCCCATTCTACCTTTGTGGCTGACGTTCTTACTCGATCGAGATCTTACGCAGCAGTTTGAAATCGCTGAGCATTTTGCCGGTGCCGAGGACCACGCTGCACAAGGGATCGTCGGCAATCGAAACTGGCAGCCCCGTTTCTTCGCGGATGCGTTTGTCCAGATTCTTGAGCAAGGCGCCGCCTCCGGTTAGAACGATTCCGCGATCGCTGATGTCGGCGGAAAGTTCTGGCGGGGTGCGCTCGAGCGCGACGCGAACTGCATTCATAATCGTCGAAACGCATTCGCTGAGCGCCTCGCGAATTTCACTGTCGTCAACGGTGATCGTCTTGGGCACGCCTTCGATCAAATTGCGCCCTTTGATTTCCATGGTCAAAGGCTTGTCAAGGGGATACGCGCTGCCGATTTCTATTTTGATTTGCTCGCCGGTGCGCTCGCCGATTAGCAGGTTATATTTGCGCTTGAGGTAATTCATGATGGCTTCATCCATCTGATTGCCGGCCATGCGTACGGAACGCGAATAGACGATGCCGCTCAGTGAAATCACTGCGATGTCAGTCGTGCCGCCGCCAATATCCACGACCATATTTCCGCTGGGCTCGGTGATTGGAAGCCCGGCGCCAATTGCGGCAACCATGGCTTGTTCCACGAGGTACACTTCGCTGGCTTTGGCGCGATAAGCGGAATCCATGACAGCGCGTTTTTCCACCTGCGTAATTTCCGACGGAACGCCGATCACGATTCGGGGGTGCACCAACATTTTCCGGTTGTGAGCTTTCTGAATAAAGTAATTCAGCATCTTCTCGGTGACCTTGAAGTCCGCGATCACGCCGTCTTTCATGGGCTTAATGGCGACGATGTTTCCGGGAGTGCGTCCAAGCATCTCCTTGGCTTCCTTGCCGACCGCTTCGACTTCTCCAGTGTTCTTGTTAATGGCGACGATGGAAGGTTCGTTGACGACGATGCCTTTGCCGCGCGCGTAAACTAGCGTGTTAGCCGTGCCCAGATCTATGGCGAGATCGCTGGAAAAAACGCTGAACAGCGACCGCAGGTTGTGCATCCGTGTTCCGTTGGAATGAAATCCGTTTTGTGACATAAGGGGACTTTTCCCTCTGCAATGGTTACACGCGTTCGAGTCTTACTGAATTTCCACTCTCTTCTGTAAAGTATTCACTCCGCCAGTTGCGTTTTGCGCGGTTATCGTAATGATGCTTTCCCCCGGCGGCAACGGAGGCGTGAAGTAATGAAAGCCGCCATCCGATCCCACCATGGGAACTTCCCGTCCGTTGACCATGACGCGCGCGCCGACTTCGGTCTTGCCAGTCAATTCAAGAACGTGACCATGCTGAATAAACGGGTCTAGATTCAAGCTGATGACTTGCTGATCCTTGTCCTTGGGAATGATATTGAACCGGTTTTTTTCCCCTTCGGCGGATTCGGTGCCATGGCTGTCGAATGACTGTACTGCCCAATAGTATGCGCCTTCTTTCAGGCCGGAGACCATCACATCTGTACTGGTGACTTTTTTATCCATGATGGTGGAAGAAAAATAAGGATTGCGCGAAATTTGCAACCGATATCCGGCAGCGTTAGCCATGGGCGTCCATGAGAATTCAATGGGCTTGGGGTCGCCAGAGATGAAAATCGGCATCATGTTCGCCGGCGAAATCGGAGTCGGGGGCCCGATTTCCCGGGATTTCTGAAGGCCGGGAGAGTCGTTTTGAAAACTCACCTTCTCCCAATCCGCCAGCCGCACTACTTCTCCATTGCGAGTAATCTCGCTAGTACCCTTTTTCACGAGGATTTCGTGCCGGTGAGTCTTGGGATCGTTGCTTACCCTGGCCGCGCTGTCGGGCGCCAATGAGGCGGTGGCGCCGTCTAATATGACTTCGGACTTGGATCCCTGCACATAGGTTCCGGTTGCAAGATCAACCGTTCCGGTACTTACAGCAACTGAAACGGTGGTTTGCTGCCGCTCATTGGCGGAGTTCTCTTCGATCACAATAAGCGAATCCTGTTTCACGGTGTAGTTCGTTCCATCGTTAAAAACGATTTTGGCCATGCCTTCGGAGCCGGTCTGAACTACGTCTCCCTTTTCCAAGGGAAGGTTGTAATCGGCATTCGACCAACTGTTGCTGCTTCCCTTCTTAACCCTCACGTTGCCATCAAGCGCTGTAAAATGCGCCTGCTGCGAACTCATTTCCCCCGATTTATGGGAATTACCGTTAAAGCCAGCAACTCTTTCAAGGGCTCTGCTGGTTAAATCGCTGGCAGCGGTTATCCCGGCTTGCGTAAATTGCGGGAACGCAATTCGCATGCTTGCAAACAGAACCGCGATCACCACGGCGATGGATAACACCACGCTGCGATACGTGACCGTTTTCCAGGCGATCTGGAGTCCTTGCTTGCGATTTGAGGAAGCCGAGGCCAATAAAAACCAGCCAAACCTAGAGAATATGAGGTAGTGAAAACATTATCACAAGGCAAAGTAGGGGAAAAACAGGTAATCAGGACGGAGCGTTACCTTCGTGTGGTGTACGACTCAGCATCCAGAAGTCACCATTCGGCCTCTCTGATGCCGCTGAGGTTTTGGAAGATTTTCGCAGGGTCTTCTTTCAGAACCTAGCCTTGCCGCATATCACTGGAAGTGCCCCCCGCGGCGGGAACGTAGCATTTGAGTGTGTAGTCCATCACCATGCGATCGGCGTTAAAGCGCCAGCCCAGGGTACGAATGGTGCGCTTCATCCGTTTGATCCAACCTCGGGGAAGGCCATCGCGATCCCGTTGGTAGTAGAGCGGAATCACCTCTTCCCGAAGCACACGATATAAATCTTCGCCGTCGCGGCTGTCGTGAATGCTTGTATTCGAGTGAGTTCTTCCCGTCCCAATGGCAAAGCCGTTCAGGCCATCGTAGGCTTCGGCCCACCAACCATCGAGTACCGAGAGGTTAAGTCCACCGTTCAAAACGACTTTCTGCCCGCTTGTCCCGGAAGCCTCCAATGGGCGGCGCGGATTATTCAACCAGACGTCCACGCCTTGCACGAAGTGCCGTCCGACGTTGATGTCGTAATCTTCCACGAAGACGAACTTGTCCGCGAACCGTGCATGTCTCATCAATTCCGCGATCTGTTGCAACATCCTCTTCCCGGGATCATCTCTGGGATGAGCCTTCCCGGCAAAAATAAACTGAACGGGATGCTTGGGATCATTCACCATTGAGGCGAGCCTCTCGATATCCGCCAGCATCAGGTCGGCTCGCTTATAGGTGGCAAAGCGGCGCGCGAATCCGATCGTGAGTGCGTCGGGACTGAGAACGCGACTGAGATGTTGAAGCGTTTCGGGGGATTCTTCCCGGCGCGCGGCTTGCTCGATGGCACGATGCCGCACGAACTCGATGAGGCGCGACTTTAGATTAAGGTGAGTTTCCCAAAGTTCGCCATCATCCACGTCCTCAATTCCCTCCCAGATGCGCGCCTCGCTGCTGTGCGAATGCCAGCCAGTTCCGAGGTGCCGGTCATAGAGGCGGTACATCTGGGGCGAGAGCCATGACGGAACATGCACGCCATTGGTGATGTGTCCGATCGGCACGGATTCTTCAGTCTTGCCTGGGAAAAGCCCGGTCCACATGGCCCGCGAAACTTCTCCGTGAAGAGATGAAACCGCATTCGCTCGCCGGGCCAGCCTGAGTCCGAGCACAGTCATGCAGAATTCCTCATCACGAGTGCCGGGATACTCGCGTCCCAGATCCATGAAGCGATCATGCGACAAGCCCAATTGCTCGCGCAACGGCCCAAGATGCTCTTCGATCAGGTCAGGATTGAAACGATCGTGTCCCGCAGGCACCGGAGTATGGGTGGTGAAAACAACCTCACGCGAGACTTTTGGGATGGCCTCATCGAAGCCAAGACCCTCGTCGTGCATCCGATTGCAAATTGCCTCGAGCACGGCGAATACGCTATGGCCTTCGTTCAAATGGAGTACACCGGGGGTAATACCCATCGCCCGCAGGGCCCTGAAACCACCTACGCCAAGCAGTAGTTCCTGGCGGA
>JBOGLB010000383.1:0-3065 GCA_050745965.1 Terriglobales bacterium
CACACGCACATCATGCGGTGGCCGAGGTCGTTGAATCGCGAGGATTCATCCCCAGCGCCCATAAAAACCACAAGCACGAGACAAAGGGACGTGAGCTGAAGAACTCGTTGCCGGCTCAATCTCCTGCTCCCGCCGGCGCAGTTTCCAATCGCGCCTGAGCCGGCACACGAACCGGCACAGCATTGGGGATGAGCGCCACGACTGTCCCGATGATCATGACCCACACGCCAATCCAAATCCACATTACGAGGGGGTTCAAATGCGCCTTAATAATCGGGCGTCCAGTGTCTGGATTCTGCCCTTCGTAAACCAGATACAAATCTTCTTTTAAGGTCGAGCGATTGGCGACAATCGTGGAATTCTGCTGGCTGGCTTTGAAAAAGCGCCGCTCAGGATACAGTGTGTCAATCTGCTTCCCGCCTTTAAACACCTGAATAATCGCCCATTCGCTGCCATAGTTCGGAGTGTCCTCCTGCGTGAAGGACTGGCAAACGAGGGTGTAGGCACCGATATTCATTTTGTCGCCAAAGCTCATTTCCTTCTCTTTGTCCTGATTGAAGGCTGAGCCGGCGAATCCGATCATGATCACGATCACGCCAAAGTGTACGATGTAACCGCCATAACGGCGCGTGTTCCTATGTGCAAGATGAATTATCGAGGCTAGCAGGTTCTGTCCAGTGTGGCGGCTGATCACGCGTCCACCGCGGATGAATTCCGAGATCACGGTCGCGCCAACCAGCACCGAAAGCATGATCGTCATCAGCGCGTAAACGTAAGTAATATCCCGCCACGGTTTCATGCCCAGAGCGATAAGCAAAATGCCCGTCGCGATCGCAGCCAGCGCGGGCCACCGGAAATTCCGCTTCAGGCTTTCGAAAGAAGTTTTTCTCCACGCAAGCAGTGGCCCTAGAGCGGTAAGCAGCAAAAGCAGCAGCGCTACGGGAATATTCACACGATTAAAAAAGGGTGGGCCCACTGTAACTTTTGTTCCGTTCACTAATTCTGAAAGCTTGGGAAACAAAGTGCCCCAGAGCACGGTAAAGCACGCGACCAATAACAAGAGATTGTTGAACAAGAAGCTGGATTCCCGGGAGATCAGTGATTCTAGTTTGTGTTCACTACGCAAATGCTAGCGGTTCTTAACATAGAAGAACAGGCAAGCGACAAAGATGATCGCTAGAAATATCACGAACCAATCTCCGATGGATGACTGCGCGAATGCGTGAACCGAGCTGACCAATCCGCTACGAGTCAACAGCGTGCCGAATATCGAGAGCATGAATGTGATGAAGATGAGCCACACGTTCCATGTCTTCAGCATGCCTCGTTTTTCTTGCATCATGACGGAGTGCAGGAATGCCGTCCCGGTGAGCCACGGCATTAGCGATGCGTTCTCGACTGGGTCCCATCCCCAGTATCCGCCCCAGCCGAGGACGGAATAAGCCCAGTGCGCTCCCAGAAAGATTCCGCAGGTCAGGAAAATCCACGTCACCATGGTCCAGCGGCGAGTGATGTGAATCCATTTCTCGCCTGGGTATCGCATGATCAGCGCCCCGAGGGCGAATGCGAAGGGCACGGTGAATCCCACATATCCCAGATAAAGCATGGGAGGATGAATCACCATTTCCGGGTATTGCAATAGCGGATTCAGGCCCGCGCCGTCGGCTGGCAAAGTTCCCTGCATGATCCCAAATGGATTCGCCGCTAAATTTATCAGCAGCAAGAAAAAGATTTGAACGCCGGCGATGATCACCGATGCGTGAGCAAATAAGCGCCTGTCAGTTTTATGGCGAAGGCGCAAAACGAGGCCGTAAGCGGAAAGGAGTAACGACCAGAAGAGAAGCGATCCTTCTTGCCCGGACCATAAAGTCGCGAATTTATACGGCCCGGGGAGATCACGGTTGCTGTGATGATAAATATAAGCAATGGAAAAATCGTTGCTGAAAGCGGCCGCAACCAATACTGCCGCAGCGAGAAATACCAAGGCAAATGTCGCGATGCCGGCCCGCCGCGCCGTTTCTCCCAGGCGCTCAGAACCAGCGCCTTTCAAGACGAGAGAGAAAGCACCGGCTAGAAAGCTATATCCAGCCAGGGCCAGGGCGAGTAAAAGCGCAAAGCTACCGATTTGCGACATGGGGGATGTTCCGCACGTATCTTTTCAGAAAAGAGGCACCGAGGCAACTACGAAGCTCGAATTGTTCTTTGCACAAGAGCGCGTGCTCGAGGCATAAATGGTCAGACGCGGGGAGATTAATCCCGCGACTGACCAAATCACGATAACATCAGGCGCTCTGTCGTTTGCCGTTGCGGCCAAGCACTTCACTCTCTGCCCTGAACCAGTCTTCCTGGTCCATGCCCGGCGTGTAACCTCGCTCCTCATATAATTCGTAAGCGCGCTGCCGGATCTTGGATTCCATGTCAACGGGAGAATTTGCCGACATTGTGCTCAGCGAAGAGGGATTCTTTTTGATCTGCGGCACCGGGGTGCTCTCCGGCATGGTGATTACTTGTTTGTCGGTTGCAGTGGTAGAACGGGGGGATTTTTTTGCCATTTTATTGACTCCTTACGAATGCCGGATTCATGTGAACACCGGATGAATGGATTAATCATCGGCAGCTCGCCGATCCAATTTAGGTTCAAAGTTGCAGCGGATGATGTATTAATCATAGACCGAATTGCCTGTGAATGTGTACCCCCGGAATAGAAAAAACTTATCCGGTGGAACGCTTTTTCGGGTCGAAGCAGCGGCTGCGCATTAAAGCCGGATTGGGGAAAAAACTTTGGACTTTGGAGGCTTCTTGAGGGTTGTGCATGGCCTTTTAGTTTTAAGCGTTTGCGCATTTTGCGCGACGAACGCTTTCTCGAACGGTGCGATGGGAAGCTGTTCGAGCGACGGGACTTCCCCGACCAATAAATGTGGGCATAACCAGAAAATCGAGCCCCGGAAGGAATCTGTGGTGGTGACAGTCACATTCGCACCCGTTCCGGTTAACGAAATAGATCGTTCGGTCTCAGTCATTGATACTCGCGAGAAGCCATTGCTGTACAACCATTGGACTGACTA
>JBOGLB010000384.1:0-5739 GCA_050745965.1 Terriglobales bacterium
CCATGAAGCAAACTATCCGCTCCCTCCCCTGGGTAGCGTTCCTTCTTTGCTCCCTCTTTTCCAACCATGCAATCGGACAATCAGCAGCCCCAAACTCGAATACTGCGAAAAATCCTTACGTATGGAACAATGTTCGAATTGTTGCCGGTGGATTCATTACCGGGATTGAAGCTCATCCCTGGATTCCGGATCTTTTCTTTGCCCGCACAGACATTGGCGGCAGCTATCGCTGGGACATTATCAAACAGAAATGGGTTCCTCTCACAGATTGGGTTACTCCCGACAATTGGAACCTGGAAGGAACCATCAGCATCGCTCTTGATCCAACCAATCCTTTTAATCTCTACTTAGCGCAGGGTGCATATGTAGAATCATGGGCCCCCAACGGAGCTATTTTTAAATCGTCCGATCTGGGCAGAACTTTCACAACCATCAACCTGCCATTTCAGTTGGGTTCGAACGAAAATGGCAGATTTTCCGGCGAACGTCTCGCCGTAGTGCCATGGTCGCCCAAGGTGCTTTATCTTGGAACTAACGTAAGCGGACTCTGGCAAAGTTCCGACTCCGGGGACACCTGGACACAGGTAGCAAGCTTCCCAGTAACCGGGCCCACGAACAATGACAAAGCGGGAGTTATTTTCGTGATGTTTGGTCCTCGTTTGCCGAAGCTGAATTATGGAACGATCTATGTGGGTGTTTCCGACCCGAATGCCGGATTTTATCAAAGCACCGACAACGGCAGTACATGGCAATTGATCACAGGGCAACCTTTCGGCGACGTTCCAACCAATGCCGCGCTGAGTTCGAATGGCAATCTTTATGTGACGTATTCCAATCAGGCCGGACCCAATGGCGCCGGTAATGGGCAGGTTTGGAAATATAACGTGAAGACCGGTTTGTGGACGGAAGTCACGCCTCCCGATCTGATCAGCTCGCCACAATATTATGGCTACGCCAAAGTAGTTGTTGACCCGTGGCATCCCGATACAGTCATGGCCTCTACTCTTGACCGTTACTACCCTGGAGACGAAATTTTCCGCACTCGCAACGCCGGTTCAACATGGGAGGCTTTGGGCAATGAACCGGGCGCGCCACCGCATTCAACCTTTGATGTCTCTCTATCGCCGTGGCTCTTGTTCGGTGGGAGTACGCCCGGAGATATTATGGGCAACTGGATTGGCGCCATGGTTGTGGATCCGTGGAATCCGAACCATTTGCAATACGGAACCGGAGCAACTCTCTACACCACATATGACCTGCGCAATGTGGACAATGGCGGAGTCATTCCATGGAAAGTCGGAGCACTTGGAATTGAAGAAACCGCCGTGCAAGACCTCATCAGTCCACCTGCGGGCGCTCATTTGTTAAGTGCACTTGGTGACATCGGCGCCTTCAGGCATTACAATCTCAATGTCTCTCCGCCACAGGGCCAGTTTCACACTCCGCAACTCACAACCACTACCAGCATTGATTTCGCGCAGAACAATCCAATGTTGATCGCGCGAGTAGGATGGCCCAGCTACGGACAGACACTCTGCGGAGGCTATTCAACCGATCAGGGCAACAATTGGACGACGTTCACGAATGCTACCGGCTGCACCAATGGTCCGGGCAGCATCGCAATTTCAGCGGACGGCTCTCACTTCGTCTGGGCGCCGAGCGGCGGTGCGACCGTCTATTCAAACGATAACGGGCAGACTTGGACCGCCTCGACCGGAGCGCCTCCCAACGGAATCGTAGTCTCTGACCGTATAAATCCGAACAAGTTTTACACCTTCGATCAAGGTAGCGGGACCTTCTATGTGAGCGCCGACGGCGGCCAAACATTTACGGCTGCGGCCACTGGGTTGGGCACGTACAGTTTCAAGCAAATCAGTGTCAATCCCGGAGCCGAAGGCGATGTATGGCTGTCTCTTCAATGGAATGGACTCTGGCATTCGACTAATTCCGGAGCCAGTTTCTCATCCGTCAGTTCGGTTGTGTGGCCGGATTCGCTAGGCTTTGGCATGCCGGCGAGCGGAAAACCGTATCCGGCGCTTTATTTACTTGGACGGCTCACCTGGAGCGGTCCCGGATATCCCACCAGCGTGTTCCGTTCCGATGATGGAGGAAATACATGGACATCCATCGCCGATCCGCAACATCAGTTTGGAAATCTCACGCTGGTGATCGGAGATCCTCGAGTCTACGGGCGGATTTACATCGGCTCCAATGGACGCGGAGTTATTTACGGCGACATCGCGCACTGACCATTCACGCTGCTCTACCGTTACCTGATTTCGTTCGGTCAGTAATCGGCAGAGCAGCACTTCTTTTCCAATCTTCCAATCTCAGGGCATCTCGATCGCTCCGCTCCTAATCTTTGGTTAGTCCGCTTGATCGGAAGAGGCCAGAAAAGCGATGCGCCTCACTTCCGGAATAATCTGGAACTGTCAATACTCCCAGGACGAAAAATCCATCGCTCTGGCGCGGGGCTCGCGGCAAAGAGACGTTGTGTTGTTCCAGTGCAGCGAACTCAGCCGGGCAAGGTAGTGGCTCATCGTTACTCATCTGCGGTATTCTTCATTCTCACTTTTTTCCAGGAGCTGTGAATGTCATTCAGTCTTGAAGGCCGCACCGCCGTGGTTTTCGGAGTCGCTAATAAACGCAGCATCGCGTGGTCAATTGCGCAGGGATTGCACAGTGCCGGCGCTAAGCTGGCAATTACTTATCAGAATCCGCGGCTGGAACAGGAGGCGAAAGACCTGATTCTCTCTTTGCCGGGCGCCGAGGCCTTTATGTGCGACGTGTCGAGCGATGGGGAAATCGAGCATTTGTTCATTCAACTGAAACAACGTTACGGCAAATTGAACGTTTTGGTACATAGCGTAGCATTTGCGCCTCCCGACGAATTGAAGAATGATTTCGTAAGCACCACGCGGGAAGGTTTCCGCATCGCTCACGATGTCAGCGTCTATTCCCTGATTGCGGTGTCGCGGGCCGCCGCCCCTTTAATGGAAGACGGGGGAAGCATCATCACCATGACTTACTACGGCGCGGAGAAGGTTGTGCCGCACTACAACGTAATGGGCGTGGCCAAGGCGGCTCTTGAATGTTCGGTGCGCTATCTTGCTCAAGATTTGGGCAAGCATAAGATTCGAGTCAATGCGATTTCTGCGGGGCCAATCAAAACTCTAGCCGCGCGCGGAATATCGGGCTTGGGCGAAATGATGAAATCTCACGCCGAGCGTGCCCCGTTGCAGCGCAATGTGGACGTGAGCGAGGTGGGATCAACCGGCGTGTTTCTGGCTTCCGACGCAAGTTCCGGAATTACGGGGGAAGTAATTCACGTGGACTGCGGATATAACATCATGGGCTTTTGAGGCACAGCCGAAAGCAGATTCCTCGTGGAAGCCTCTCGGAATGACAACGCATTTAAATTATTTATTGCTCACTCTAATCACTCTTTCGTTCTCCCCTGTCCGCTCCAGTGCGATCTCGATGTCGCGTTCCTGCCTGAATCGCGCAAATTTCTCTCCCCATTCAATCAGCAGGATGCTGTCTTCCGCTATCAGATCGTCCAAGCCCAGGGTTTCAAGTTCTCGTTGCGTGTCTATCCTGTAAAGATCAATGTGGTAAAGCTTCCCCGCCGGGCCCCGATATTCATGAACCAGAGTGAACGTGGGACTCGTAACTTCATCTTCAGTTCCGGCGCCAAAGCCTGCCGCGATGCCCTTGACCAAAGTAGTTTTCCCGGCTCCGAGGTCGCCGCGCAACAGCACCAGTTGGGGGGGCAGGATTAGGGCGGAGAGTCTGCGCCCGAGCGCAGTAGTCTCTTCCGCCGAATGGGTAGTGAATTCCTGACCTTTCATTAGGATTCACTCCAATTCTATAGGCGGAGGTTCTAGACGGGCGAGGAATCTCGTCCTGTTGGGACTAGCTCTTTGCCAGATTGAACTGATGGGAGCGGATTCCGATAAAACTGCGGTCGGCAACTGCGTCCACCACCATGCGCAGCGTACGGTGGTCGTCGTCCCCCAATGCAATGAATCGGAAGGGCTGCAAAATGCCGTCGTTGGCCCGGCCCATGGGATTCAACATTTCGGCCATGCCCTGCACTGGTCCAGACTGCGTCTGAAAGGCCACTTCGACAAAATCTCCCTGGCCTAAAGCCTTGGTCAGTCGCAACAATCCGCCAGTGATAGAAATTGTCTGAAGTTTACATTTTGCGCGATTTCCGTCTTCGAGAGTAACCAGGGCCGAGATCGTGCTTCCGACATGAACCCGCGTGGCGCGGCGATCAGCGTGGGGCTGGGGGAAGTGCGTCATAAGCATGGTAACTATGCCATTGCCCGGGTAGGCGGGGGAGATTACGGAAGCGCGTGTCCGGATTCTGGTTCTCTTTAGAGAAGAGCACGTTACCCGTTCAAAACACGGGGGCTCGCTTGGGACGGACACTCCCTTCGACTCCGCTCAGGGCAGGCTTTGTCCGGCCGCCTTTGACTTTAGATTTGGATTAATCCCGGCCATTCGCAAAGCGGCAACCAGTATTCCACCCGCCGGTCATAAGTCTTCCCCGTGGAACGGGTCGGCAAACCCGTCGCTCTCTTGAACCACTACGAGATTTCTCTGATCGTCTCGAACTCGCCGAAACGCCTCTGGCAGAGCCGAGATCAGGTCCGTTGCCACCAATCCCTGCTCGCCCATACTCTCGCGGGCTACGTCCCCGGCGAGGCCGTGAAGATGAACCGCGGCCATCACGGCGGCGAATGCTTTGGATGGATATTGGGCGATCATTCCTGCGACCATGCCGGTCAGAATGTCTCCGGTGCCCCCGGTCGCCATGCCTGGATTGCCGGTGGTGTTCACCCAAACTTCGCCATCCGGTTTCGCAATCAGTGTCCGGTAGCCTTTCAGCACGACAATGAGGTCATGGTCGCGAGAGAAGTCGCGGGCTGCGTTGAGCCGGTTTCGCTGCACCTCCGGTATGCTGCAACCAATGAGCCGCGCCATTTCTCCCGGATGCGGCGTGATCACCCGCGAGCGGTCATTCCCGTTCTATTCCTTGGATCTACCTTCGAAAGCGTTCAAACCATCGGCATCAAGCACGATCGGAGTGCTCGTAGTCGTGACCAGTCTGCGCACGCATTCGGACGTTTCATCGTTGCGTGAGATTCCAGGGCCAATCGCAAGCACCGTTTTATTCTTTGCGAACTCGGCAATCTGATTCAGTGCACTGAGCGCAATACTGCCGGCCTTCGTTTCCTCCAGCGGTTCCGTCATTAGCTCGGGGTGAAAACCTGCCACTGTTGTCAGAACCGATCGCGGCGTGGCGACGGTGCATAATCCCGCGCCCACTCGCAATGTCGAGAAGGCCGCCATGGCCGCCGCGCCGGCTTTTCCGAGCGAACCGCCAATCACAAGGACGTGCCCGTACATTCCTTTGTTGGAGTCAGCCGGACGTGGGCCGATGAGCGGTGAAACTTCGCGAGCGGTAATGACATTGAGATTCAGCGCCGACACAACCGCCTCGTCGGGCGAGCCAATCGGAGCAACTAGAATCGGACCCGTGGTGAAATCTCCGAAGATGTGCGCCGGACGCGGAGCGGTGAACGTCACAATGGCATTTGCCCGGGCCATTAATGAAGATCGGCGGATCCCTGCTTGTACGCCCATCGCATCTGCATCCGCTCCGGAAGGGATGTCTATCGCAACTACGGGCGCGGTCGAGGCATTCATCGCGACGATAGCTTCTGCATA
>JBOGLB010000385.1:0-8305 GCA_050745965.1 Terriglobales bacterium
TCCCACTCAGGCATGGGGGCATTCCACCGGTCGGGTTCCTTCGAAAAATTTGCCGAATCAGGAGGCAATTGCTCAGGCGCAATTCCCAGCGGCCCAGGTATTTGGTGTGTGCGCAGCCCAGGATAAGGTCCGGTGGGTTCAGGTGCGGGCGCTGTCGGCGAAATAACCGCGCCAGGAATGCCGGACGGTCCTTTAGTCATCGGCGTACCGCCTGCAATCGGCTCTAATGCAAGGTCTTCAGTTTCACCACCATCGATCCGAATAGCGGAAATATCCAGGGCTTGGAATCCTGGTTTCTCGGCCTTGAGTTCGTAGGTTCCCAGCGGCATCCCGAGCAAGCGGAAAATCCCTTCAGCATCAGTCCATTTTTCCGCAACTACGATGCCTGTCCGCAGTAAGCTAACCTTTACGCCGGGGATCGCGAGCTTCGTTTTCGCGTCCCTTATCGTACCTTGCAGCGATGCCACATTCGATGGCGGGTGGCCAGGTATTCGCCGCGCGGAACCGGAGGCAGGACTCTCGTGCGCGATCAGGGGGTTCGGGAACGCGACAAGACATGCAAATGCAGACAGAGAAGCCCAAAGCTTGATAAATATTAACGCTCGCGCCAGATCCATCTTCGTTGCCCGAAATTGGAGTCGCTACCTTAACGAATGCGAATCGTGTGGGGCATAACTCCTATCACAAACTTTGACCGGTAGCAACAACGCTTGACTTCGTGGGCGCCTTAGGCATAATGAGCGGCGCGGAGCCATCCCGCTCTAGAGCAGATATCCAGTTTTTATGAAGAAGATTGCCATGATGCGTCACCTTTCGTTGCCTTCACGCTTCTTTCTTATTGTCTGTGCAGCAGGGATACTTTGCCTGTCGTGCGGCGGAGGCGCGAATAAATTGTCCCCCTCGAACTCTGCTGACCCGCCGTCACCGACAGCAGTTCCGCTCACCAGCGCGGACGTTAGCAGTGTAGTGCAGAACGCGGTGATGTCGGTGAACGCGCCCATGGTCGTCGCGGTCGCGGACCGGGCAGGTAGCATACTCGCCGTGTTCGAAACACAAGGCGCGCCGGCAACATCCATCGGAAACTTTGGCCAGACCGTGCCGTCGGACGAATTGGCAGCCGCGCTGGCCCGCACAGCCGCCTTCTTTAGCAACGATCAGGCGCCGCTCTCCTCTCGCACGGTACGCTTTATCAGCGGTGTCCATTTTCCGCCCGGCGTTGCCGGCACGCCTAACGGAGATATCTACGGAATCGAAAATACCAATCGAGGCTGCACCCTGAGCGCTTCTTTTCTGCCGGGACAGACCCTAAATCCCGCTCGCTCGATCAACGGAACCGCTCCCGGTCTGGGGATCATTACCGGCAAAGCGGATACCAGGGATAGCCAACCGTTTGCGGTGAATCCCGGCGGCGTACCACTATTCAAAGGTGGTGCCGTTGGAGGCGTAGGCGTCGTGAGTACTTCCCCTGAGATAGCAGAATATGCTGCTTATTCAGCTGCTAAGAACTCGGCACTGCTACCCGTCTCAGTTCCTCCACCGGGAGTAGTAATCGTCGGGGGGATCTCATTGCCCTTCGTGAATCAGATGACCCTGCCACCGGGGGCCTCAGCTGGCAGCATGGGAAACTACACCGCGGGTTCGTATAGCGTCCCCGCGACGGCAGGCACTCTTCCTCCATCCGGATATTTAGTAGGTCCAAGCGCCGGCGCTGCGTTGTCGCAGAGCGACGTCGACGAGATCATCATGAATGCCGTGGCGACGGCGAACATGACGCGCGCGGTCATCCGCCTTCCAATCGGATCGACGGCCAGAATGACCATAGCTGTATCGGATCTGGACGGTACTCTCCTCGGCCTATATCGCATGCCGGACGGGACCGTGTTCAGCGTGGACGTGGCTGCCAGCAAAGCCCGCAACGTGGTCTGGTTCAGTACGGTCGGGGTAAAGGATTTGCCCGGCGTGCCAACCGGCACCGCCGTCACAAATCGCACCGTCAGCTTCGGAGCCCAGCCGATGTTCCCGCCCGGTATTGACGGCTCCGGCGACGGGCCCTTTTTCCCTTTATATCAGTACGACACGCTGAACCCCTGCACCCAGGGGATCGGAACCGGCCCCCCCAATTCCAACAACATGAGTGGAATCGTCTTTTTCCCCGGCAGTCTGCCGCTTTATCGAAATGGAGTTCTTGTCGGGGGTTTGGGGGTTAGCGGAGACGGTGTTGATCAGGACGACTTCGTCACTGGAGGAGCAGTGAATGCCGCGTGTAGCTCGGGCGGCCCGTGTGGAATTCCGGATTTCCAGGCGCCGGCCGATATCAGGGCGGATCAAGTCGTGATAGACAACGTGCGCCTGCCTTACCTCAAGTTCACACGTAACCCTACCAAGTGAAGAACCGGTGACGCCGCAGCCGACTTCTGGGAGAAATGCCAGTTGGTATAAATGCTCCGTGGACCGAACGGCGAAGCGCTAAAAGGTTACGAACTGCTTCCGCATTCCCAGTCTGCGGCTGGACGCTCCCGAATGTTTCATGTCGCTGTGGGATAACGCGACGGCTCAATCATGAAGACCGAACCGAGCCAGCATTTCGCGTCGGCCAAGTTTTGTAATGGTCAGGGCGCGGCTGTCGAGATCCTGAAGTACCCATTTTCGTCTTAAGGCGACGTTCAGCAAGGCCGCGCCGACAGCGCCGCCAATATGCGGCCGTCTCTCACTCCAGTCCACGCACGCATATGCAAGACAGCGCCGTTGCTTCCGAGCGGCCTCGACGTCAATGCCGAGCGTCTCAAGCGCCTTGGTTCCGCGCACGGTGACCTGGTATGTCTTGTCACTCGCTGTGTCCGACAACCATGCCAGTTCCCTGAAGCGTTCGTGGAGCCTCACGCCGAGGACGCCTGCAATGTGGTCGTAGCAAGTCCGCGCTGTGCGCAGCCGGCTTGGCGTATTCGGTACGAATACGTCCCGTGATCCGCTACTGAGGACGCTCAAGGCTTCCAGCGCCGCGGCGACATTCGCCCCGCCCAGGCTGTAGTAGCGATGCTTTCCCTGCGCGAGCACTTTTACCAATCGTTGTGTCCTAAGTCGCCGGAGGTGTGCACTAGCGGTTGCCGGACTAATGTCAGCCACAACTGACAACTCGGTGCTCGTGCGTGCTCGTCCGTCCACTAAGCAGTACAGCATCCGAGCTCGTGCTGGCTCGCCAATGGCGGCCGCAATTTTCGAAGCTTCCTCATCAGCGCGAGATTCGACATCCATACTTAGATGTTAAACGAATTATGACCACGTGGCAAAATGTACATTCCAGACAGCCGTGGTTTTCACGGTGCTTTTTGCCATCGGGATCTCTCGTGCCGCGTATTCGCCATTGTGTGGAATGCCCGAATTGCAACACTCTATATCCCATCTCACTTAGCCCATATCGCAACGGGTCTTACATCATGCCCACGCTGGCTGGCTCTTCGCGAGAGTACGCATTGTACTGCTCTTGCAGACAAGGTAGCGGGGCTCGGGTCTGGAGATGGAGCGAGGTGAAGACCTGCGAGGTCTCAAAAGCAGCTTATGATCGTGGCTACGGAACAACCGAGGAGGTTGTGTCCATCAATCAGCCACAGAATGTGTGGTCATTTGACGTTTCTAATCACCTTGAGGATTTGAAGGCGATGAAGAAACATTGAAATCTGCGGTGAGTCCGGAGTTTGGAAATGGCGATGTTAGACGATTAAGAAACTTGCAAACGTGATTACGGGAAGGGGCCGCAACCTTCTTACTTAGTGTTTATGGTTTCGTGCTCCGCGCGGTGAAGGGCAAGAACGCGGCATTGGTCTTGCGATTCAAATCTTTTATCCCGCAATAGTCTCACGAAACCTGCAAGTAGGTGGAGTACTGCTCGTCGGCGATGGCGGTAAATGGCAACATCTTCATCTGCCCGGTGTCCGTTTCCACTTGCCAGGTCTGCGCTCCGGTCTTCTTTGCGGCGAGCAGTTGGCGACGGGTTACCGTCGGCGCTGCCTCGGTGATTGCGAATAGAACTAGCGGACCGCGCAACAATGCAACAACCCCGGAGTGTTGCGGATCTACCGGCTGCAAGCGCAGCGTCATAGGCAGATTTACTTCGACCCGATCCCCCGTCTTCCATCGCCGCCGAATAGATGCAAAAGTTCCTGGAATCACAGCAGCCGCCACGCGTGCGCCATTCACTGAGATAGAGGCACCTTCGGCCCACTTAGGGATACGGAATCTAACTGCAAACTCGGATTGCTTCGACGCGATTACATCGAACTGCACCAGCCCGTCGGACGGATACGTGCTCTTCTGCCTCAGGGAGACCTTCGCCCCATTTTTTTGGTATCGTAACGTCGAAGGGATGTATAGGTTCACGTAGATGCCATCCGGATCGCGGAAGTAAGTGTTGATCCTGTAGTCGGCTGCCACCTGTGGCAGGGTGCCGGAGCAGCATGTCCAGCCGACTTCCTTATATAACTTATGCCCTTTGAAGTTGTAATCGGAGTAGTAGAAGTTGTGGCCGTCAGCGAGCAATGGCTTCGCGCCGAGCACTGTGTTGTACATCACGCGCTCCATGCTGTCGCCGTACTGGGAGTCACGGGTCACTCGCAATAAATAGCGTGTCAGTTTGAAATGGGCGTACGAGCCGCAAGGCGTTTCGAAGCTGCTATGGGTTCCGGTAAGGCTTGCGGAAATATCATCGCTCCCGGGTGCGGGAAGCCTCTCATCCGGACCCCATCCCCCCGTAGCAAAACTTTGCGCGGAGAGCATTTCAAAGGCATTCCTCGCGGCGCGAAGGTGCTTCTCGCTTCCCAGGGTCAGATAGGCTTGCATAGCAGAGCTCAGTGAATTTACGTGGCTGTATGCGTGTCTGCCAGCCAGGTTGTTGCGGCCTTCGGCCAGCGGATCATAATATTGATTGTCGAGATATTGCAGTCCCAGATCGCGGTAGCGGACCCCGGCGCCTCGCTGGTACGCCAAAAAAAGATTTTCCGAGATGGTATAAGACTCGTCCCAGGTCCATGTCTCATCTTTATTGGGTCGCCACGGCGTTCCATGTTCCACGGCTTCTTTGGGGAAATGCGACAACGCAGTATCGGTTGTGCGCTCCAGGATGGAAAAAGCATCCGGATCGCCGGCGAACTGATGCGAGTCAATCAGTCCGCACACCAGCTTGTCGTAGCAGTACGTGGGGAAGCGGTTCCGTTCGTAGTAATCGCCCGAAATCGTCTTGGCGTAGAGGCGATTCAATCGCAGCACTTTGTCGCGAGTCGCTGGATCGCCCGTGATCGCATAAGTCCGCGCCAGCGCCGAAACCCATTGACCGAAGGTACAACTCGGTGCAAACCCAACCCAGCCGGGACCCAGACGGTATTTCGGATCGAAGTAATACCAGCCTCCTAAATCTTCGCCAGGAGCAGGCTGGCCAGACATCTGGCGCAACGGCTTCAGCAGACTGTCTTCGCTTAGCTGCATAAGTACAGCATGCGTCTCTGCCAACTGCTGTTCATGTAACTCACTGGTCAGCGTGACGTCGCCGTAGCCAAACTCGGCAAGCGGAGGGCGCGATATCATTGGGGCGCCGGCGAGCGCCCGCGGCACCCAAAGGCTAGCACTCGCGGCGCCAGCAGCGACCAGTGAAGCTGATCGTATGAATTCCCGGCGCGAAGATCCGCGTGAGCAAGGCATAGTCCTACCTCATTATAGTATCGAAATAGTATCGAACCAGATCGGCTCACTTGCTTCTGCTTGAAGCGTTTATCGTGCTTGCGAGACCCCTGAACTCTGGCGGACTTCTCCTTCGATAAAAATCAGTTCGGAACTGTTGGGCAAGGGAAGAGACACGTGCAGTCCCCGTGTCATGAGTTCCCGGCCTTTGACGGTCCGATCATGAGAGGTGTGATCGTAATACTTGAGCCGATAGCGAAGCGAAGGCTGAAGTCCCTCTAGCGCGAAAGAATGATTCTTTTCTCCAGCGGCCGTTCCATGAAATGCATACACCACGCCACGTTGCCGAGCCGGGTCCCAGTATTCGGTGCCGTCCCAATGGACGCCGTCGGGTCTTGCCGATACATGGTACAGATTGGCATCGCGAATCAGCGGGCGTAACTCTCTCTTGTAAAGGTCAATTTCTTTCTTAGCTTCTGCGTGCTGTTCTGGCGACCATGTGCTCGTGTCAATCATGATGGTCAGCCATCCCATCATGCCGCTACGTAGCATGTAGCGGAAGTTTTCGATGCGAGGCGTCGGCCATTTTTCGACATAGGCTTCGAGCATGGCAGGTGGAAGAACGTGACTGGCGTCGTAAAACGCGCGGCGGTTGGAGAGCGGGTCATACGTGTCCGTGATCGAGAAGTAATCGCCATGAGCGGCGCTGCCAAAATCAACCATCCTGCCGCCGTCGTTGCAGATTTCAAACAACAGCCCGGGATGATCATGGCGTAGCTTCGAATAAATGTCGTAGTAGGCACGGACCGCGTGGTAACTGACGTCCGTGGAATTCGAACTATCTACCCAATAAGAACCCCATGACTTATAAATGCACTTATTCAGCGGATCAGGGGGCGCGTGGGGATGATCGGTGCGGTCGCACCCGTGCGCGACAAGGTAACCGTCATGCTCGAGCATGTCGAGATGGTAATCGGTGACGATGCGCTCCACTTCGTGCTGAGCCCACTCCTTCGCCTCGGGGACGCCAAGATCAATAGTCTGGCCCTTGAAGGGCTCCGGCTGCCAATCGGCGGGAAGGTCGGTCACCATCCAGTCATGAACTTTGGGATCGCGCGCATTCAAAGCGCCCGGTTCGGTGGATAAGCCTGCCTGACTCCAGTCCACCCACAGACCGAACTTCAGCCCGTGCTTGTGTGCGTCGTCGGCGATGACCGCCAGACCCTGAGGAAATTTCTGCGAGTCCGGATACCAGTCGCCAACACTACGAAACCAGCCAGCATCAATGTGGAACATGTCCACGCCAAGCTCAGCGTCGTCGCGAATCATGCGCTGCGCGCTCCGTTCGTTAATGTTCATGCCGCCGCCCCAACTGTTGTTCACCACCAGCGGATAATTGGGATTTTTCCAAGTTTCAGGATTGCCCAGAACCGCACGCACCCAGCGGCGCAGGACGTTTCCCGCTCCGTCTGGACCATCGCGGAACCCACCAAGAAATACCACCAGGGTTTCAAAGGTTTCGCCGGGCGCAAGCCGTGTGCGAAACGGAGCTGGATCAGGATTCAGCCCGAGCGCTCCCTGCAAAGAATCTTTCTTCCTT
The DNA here is from genome assembly GCA_050745965.1 of Terriglobales bacterium. Classification (GTDB taxonomy): domain Bacteria; phylum Acidobacteriota; class Terriglobia; order Terriglobales; family Acidobacteriaceae; genus PALSA-188. The sequence goes on from JBOGLB010000385.1 coordinate 7,268, forward strand.
TCCAGGGAAATTCGAGTGCGGCCGCTGAATTCGATTCCTGCATACCATCCGGTTTGCGTCGCTGCATTTATTTGGTTCGGAGATCCTGCGACCAGCGACCACGGAATAATTTCGCGGGGCTGGTCGTCGCTGAGATCTCCGTATGTGCTGGACGTGCCCGTCCAGCGGTAGCCGTCGGCGAGGGCAACCTCGTGAGTACCGATCGGCGATGGGGTATTTGCGCCTTTCTCGACGAAAAGATGCTCCAGCGAAGACTGTGGATCAATCTTCCAGTTGAAGGCGAGGCTGTCTTGCAGCGGAATCCAGATCTCCTGGGTACCAAGGTTTTCGATCCGAATCTGGTGCTCGATCGGGCCGAAGCCCGCGCGGGTGCGCCATTCACACGTAAGCCGCAGACGTGGTGAGGCGGAATCGTAAACGAACGCAATCAGCTGATCGCCGATCTGGCTGGCATCGCGGTTGAAGCTCCAAGCCAAGGGAAACTGTTTCCCCGAGACCTCGGCGAACGGGATCAAGGTTTCCGACGCAGCGTTTTCCCATTTAGGCTGTCCAGGGACCGCCAGACTTACGAGGCGCGGGGAAGTAGGTCCGGCTTCCAGAAGCAGTATGGTGTCGGAGGTCTCGATCCTGGCGCTTGTCTGGCCGAGCACAGCAACATTGCAAGAGAGGCACAGTACGCTGATCCAGCAGAAACGTGTGGCTCGCGACATGAGTAAACTCCAACGAGGTGCGGAATCAGCGATCGCTGGCAACCAGGCGCACCGTAAGTCAACGCCATGCTAACACTCGTCCTTACTCGCGACGTACCGTGTCAAAGTTAGCCCGAACAGGTTGACAATAGCTTTCAGTAAGGCGTAACGTGCCGCATTGTGAGAAGTCCCGTGGCGGGTTCTTAGTGGCCTTGGACGGCGCGTTAAGAAAACGCTTACCGGACCCGCAGATGCCCTCGACCTCTCGCCGGCGGAGGAACTCAAATGAGGGCAAGGCTATCTGGATCTGTGAAACTCCTCGGACTCGTCCTGTCGGTTTTCCTGGGAA
>JBOGLB010000386.1:0-4953 GCA_050745965.1 Terriglobales bacterium
GTTTTGGATTTGGAGCGGGAAGCCTTCAAGTCACTATGCGGCGAGCGAAAAACGCAGGAGAGAATTCAGTTCACATTGAAAACCGGAAAGACGCTCAGGAATTAACGTTGAGCCCGACAAGAGGGTAGGGCCCGACTTTAGTCGGGCCCTCCCCGCCATTCCCCTCGCGCCCAGTTTCTGAGTACCAAATGAGTCGGCCAATACACCACCAACGGCACGACGATTAAATACGCCGCCAGATAAACCATTCCCGGCACAGCATGCTGCTCTCGAAAAAACAGTCCACGTGCCCAATTCACATTCTCTTGGGGCCGCCAAAAATAACAAATCGGCACGACGATCCACGTGGTGAGCGTCTGATATTTCCATCCCCTGCTGTCATAGCCAAGGCGCCAAATTGCCCAGAGCAACAACGGTGGTGTAACGAGATGAAAGAGGCTGAGTCCACGCACTGCCAGCGGCACAGCCGGGTCGAACATGTATTCGGTTCCACCAATAAAATGCTTTCTCGTGACCAGTGTTCCGATCAGATCAATTGAATATAGCGTCTGAAAAACCAGAAGCCCGGTCGCCTGCCATGAAAACAACAGTGCGCTCTCCAGCCACAAGGCTGCGGCGATGAAGAAGTTTCCCAGATCGCAGAAATAGAGGAAGTTCTGAACCCCATACTGATGCCAGTAAACGGGAACCCATACAATCACGAAAACCGTCCACAGGATTTTCAACCACAACGGCACCCGCATGCGGCCCATTCTACGCGCCCTACTCTCGAGGGTGCCCCATCCTAACGTCGCGCTTTTCGACGTTAGTGCGGGGAAGTTGACCTCCTGCAATCGCCTTTGCATTGCGTGAGAAGAGCCCCTCTCGGCCGCCCAGACGGGCGCAACCTCGCAGCAAACCGGGGCAAAATATGACGCTCCGACTAGATCGGGGTATACTTCTGCCGAAAGGCTACGACATTACTGAACTATCAAAGCGGCGATTTTAGGAGCCCGAGTGAGCCAATTTCCAGCCTCACTACCTAATCTGCAAATTTGGAATAAGTCCCGGTCCATGGGACTGAAGCTGCTGGTGGTCAGCGGACTCGCTTTGATCATGACGATTCCCGCCCTCTTTGTGGACAATCTTGTCGAAGAGCGGACTACACGAGCCAACGATGTAATCCAGGAGATCAGTACTCGTGTGGGGGGGCGGCAGACTTTTCTCGGACCTACGCTGTCAATTCCGTACACGGTTCCACCTCTCTACAAGGGCGCTTCTCCTGAGCTTGGTGTGTATGTGGTATTTCCGACGACAGGTGACGCCTCAGTAAAAATCCGCACGGAGGAACGCCGTCGCTCGCTGTTCAAAGTTCCCGTATTCCAGGCTGATTTAAAATTCGATGCGACGTTCGACCTGACTGGCGTGCCTTCGGCAGCTCCCGACGGTGCGGTACTCGATTGGACGCACGCGGGAATTGTCGTTGGTGTTAGCGACCCGCGCGGCGCCTTGACCGACGGAAGGCTTACAGTGAACGACAAGACAGTGACGCTCGTTCCCGCGCAAACCATCGGAACGGCGAACAGCGAACAGCGTCTACCGCTGACGTATTTCGGCGTAAGAGCAGCCGACATAGCAAAGCCGAACGCGAGGTTTCGTGTTACCGCTGACCTGCGCTTCTCAGGCGCACAACGAATCGCGGTTCTCGCTTACGGCAAAACCACGCACCTCACCGTAGGGGGCGACTGGCCAAGCCCGAGCTTCGACGGAGGCTTCTTGCCGGCGAAGCGTACTGTCACCCCGCAAGGTTTTACAGCAGAGTGGGCGGTGCCCTTCATTGCTCGAGGTATCCCTGCTGAAGGCACCAATACTGCGGTTAGCACCCTTGACACCACGGCCCTGGGGGTTTCCTTTATTGAAGTGGCCGACCCCTACCAATCCGTGAACCGTTCGCTCAAATATGTGCTGCTTTTTGTCGGGCTGCTTTTCCTCTCTTACTTTATATTCGAAGTCACGACTCGCAAGCGCGTGCATCCGGCTCAGTATGTCCTGGTCGGCATCGCTCAGATGATTTTTTATCTCCTGTTGCTCTCATTTTCCGAACGGATCGGATTTGACTGGGGATTTCTTATTGCTGGTAGCGCAACCGTAATTCTGCTTTCGGCTAATGCCAGTTGGATTTTCAAAAGTCGGCCTCAGGGCGTTAGGGCTCTGGTCGTATTCGGCCTGCTTTATTCCTTCATCTATTTATTATTGCGACTCGAAGATAACGCGCTTCTAGTCGGCGCCGTTGCAAGCTTCCTCGCGGTCGCCGCGGTAATGTATTTCACTCGAAATATCGATTGGTACAGCTCCCTTTCGTCGAGCGCATCGCAGTCTCCTCCCACTATCCCAAAGGATGCACTGTAGGAGAGCGTCGCCCAACAGTCATCCGGCCCGATAACGCCATTGATTCTTTGCCAGAAATCTGACCCCGGATGGTGAATTCTCTCCCCGTTTTTGCCAATAGAATCGCATCTCTTCGAATTACCAGCGTAACTTGAAGCGCCCCCACTTCAGTACCTACGATGACAAGATATGAGCTACCAATCCCTCCTGTTTTGTCCCGATGAGAAGACTGCCCGAGTCGTCACCCAAGTGCTGACTGAGCTTGAGTTTAGCGTCGAACTTTGCAACGAGCCATTCGCCACTGTGAAGAGGTTGATGGCAAAACAATATGACGCCATTGTGGTGGACTGCGACAACGAGCAAAATGCCACGCTTCTCTTCAAAAGCGCCCGCAACTCAACATCCAACCAGGCGTGCCTGGCTGTAGCGGTTGTCGAAGGACAGGTCGGTGTCGCCAAGGCCTTCAGGATTGGGGCGAATCTCGTATTGACCAAGCCCGTTAACGTTGAGCAATCGAAGGGTACGCTGCGAGTCGCGCGCGGACTGTTGAGAAAGGCTGAAACTGGAAGATCAACCGGCGCGGCGTTGGCACCAGCAGTGCCACCGGCTCCGGTTACGAATCCAAATTCGTTTTCACGACCTCCGGTGCCCGCACAGCAGAAATCAATGTCGAGCGCGTTATTCGCTGCCAGCGCCTCCGGAGTCTCCGCGACCCCTGTGGCGGCAGCATCCAGTACCGCTTTCGAAATTCAGGAAGATCCGACGCCGCAGGTTGAACCGACCGAGGCGGCTTTCCTCGAATCAATTCCACAATCAGTCCCGTCCAGGGAGCAAACGGGTCCGGCGCCGATGCCGCAGACTCACAAGGAGTCTCCGTGGCGGCCGCTATCAAGGCTCACCCGGGGGAGCAATGAAGCCGCCTCAGAGAATAGTTCGGAAACCGCGTCGCATACGCCCCACGAACTGACGCCAACCGCAGCTTCGGTCACTCCTCAAGCCCGCGTTCGGCATCCGTTCAATACGGGTTTGTCGGCAGGGATGGGGACCGCTGCCGCGCCAGCCAGAGAGGTGACGACGACAGATGTCCCTCCGGCTTCCCAAACCATTCCGAAATCGGCATCGCACAACGCCCTCGGAGAGACCAGCGTCGAATCGCGCGCGAGTGCCATCCCTGGAGATGCCCCGGCCTTTTCCCTAGGAACAAGTGAAACCAAGCGCAGCAAAGCACCAATTATTGCGGCCCTGGTCGTGATCGCAATAGCGGTCGCCGGATACTTCGGCTGGAACAAGATGCAGACGGCCGCAAAGCCGGCAATCGTGCAGACCCAACCGCCCGTCTCTCAGCCCTCGGTGCCAACGCCTACGACCGCTGCGCAGCCCGAACTTGAAACAAGCGCGCCGCCGGCAATTCCAGGACGTGCGCAACAGGTGCCGCAATTGAATCCAAGTGAGGACGCGGAATCCCCAGCAAGTACATCGTCTTCAAAAGGAAAATCCGCACCCGATGAAATCGTTGTTTTCGAACATTCAGCATCTGATTCGGCCGAGATCAAGCCCCTGTCAACAAAAAAGAGTCCCCAGCCTCTAGCTGTAAAGGGTGCTCCCGCGGATGTTGAGGAAGTAATTGCGCCACCCGCGATCCAGGCAGGATCCGGCGCAAGCGATCGAACCATCGCCGGCTTGATCACCAGCACTGTGCCGCTGCCGAAACAGGCTCCAGAAACCGTGAAAATGTCTCAAGGCATCACCCAAGGCCTGCTGGTGAAACGAGTGAACCCAGTCTATCCAAGCCAGGCATTACAAATGCATAAGCAGGGAACGGTGCAGATTTTGGCAAGCATCACCAAGAGTGGCTCGATTTCCAGCGCCAAAGTAATAAAGGGCGACCCAATGCTGGGACAAGCCGCGCTCGCGGCTGTTAAACAGTGGAAGTACAAACCCTACACCCTCGATGGACAGGCGGTAGAGGTCCAAACTCAGATATCGGTGAACTTCAAACTTCCGTAGCCGCGCGATAAAGAAAACCTGATTGAATAAGCGCAGGGAGATTGCCCTTGCGCTTTTTCATTTGCCCGAATCTGTACCCTGGTGTGGTGCGTTGGGCACATTCGCGGGCGCGATATAATAGAGGATTCTCCACCCGTGAAAGCCCCCTCTGGTGCGGAGCCGGAAGAATTTATGGACTTCAAATTAGTCAGCGATTACAAGCCTCAGGGAGATCAAGCGACCGCCATCGCCTCGCTAACCCGCGGCTTGTTTGACCGCGAACAACACCAGGTCATGCTTGGCGTAACCGGTTCAGGCAAGACCTACACCATGGCCAAGGTAATCGAAGAGATAAATCGTCCCGCCATTGTGATGGCGCATAACAACACTCTAGCGGCGCAGCTCTATCACGAATTCAAAAGCTTCTTCCCTCACAACGCCGTCGAATATTTCGTCTCTTACTATGATTATTACCAGCCGGAGGCTTATGTTACGGCGGCGGATTTGTATATCGAAAAATAAGCTACGGTCAACGATGAGCTGGATAAGTTGCGGCTTTCGGCTACGCGGTCGTTGTTTGAGCGGCGCGATGTCCTGATT
>JBOGLB010000387.1:0-3896 GCA_050745965.1 Terriglobales bacterium
CTGTGAACAGCGGAGCCAATGGCGCCACCAGCACAGTTAACTTCAGCGTGGCAAACGCGGACAGCGCTTTCAATTCCTTCCCCAACGACGCAGTCGTTCCCGGACTAGCGGGCCCGAACGATGGCAGTTTCACGTCGTTTGATTGGGGCTTACCTTTCTTCTACGGTCGCAATGTGTTCACTTCAATAGCTGGCACGTCCGCCCCCGGCGGCCAGACGCCATATTGGGCGTATTAGTCCGTGGACTTTCCGAAGAAGTCTTTGACGTCCGCCATTGCCGTTGTTTTCCGGTAGTTCGGAAGACTCTCCAGGAAAACCCTTCCGTATGCTTTCTTCAGGATTCGGTTATCGAGCAGAGCCAGTAATCCGCGGTCGTGGAGCGAGCGAATCAGCCTGCCAAAGCCCTGCTTCAACGTAAGGACAGCCGCCGGAACCTGATAATCAAAGAAGGCATTTCCGCCATCCGAATCAATCGCCTTGACGCGAGCAGCGACGATTGGGTCGCTCGGTACGGCAAATGGAAGACGATCAATAATTACGCAACTAAGCTGTTCGCCCTGTACATCCACGCCCTGCCAAAATGACGATGTGGCGAACAACACGGCATGCGGAGTCAGCCGGAACTCTTCAAGCAGCGCGTTCCTCGGGGCGTCTCCCTGAAGGAGCATCGGGAACTGCGTCTGCCCCAACAACCTCGTGTGGATTTCTCTCATCTGCGCGTAGCTGGTGAACAGCACGAAGGCCCGGCCTCTAGTAATCTCGAGCAGTTCCCGAATTCGCTCCGCTGCCTGCGCCACAAATTCCGGCGTACGAGGGTCCGGCAGGTCGGGAGGGACATAGAGAAGCGCCTGATTTTCGTAGTCGAAATGAGAAGCCAACAGCAACTCTCGCGGATGTTCCAGGCCCAGCCGCTGCCGCATGTAGTCGAATCCACCTCCGACGGCTAGCGTCGCGGATGTCAAGACCGCACAATCTAATTTGTCGAATAACGCCATTTTAAGAATGGGTCCAACATCAATGGGAGTCGCCTGAAGGAAGACGTTATGCTTCTCGCGTCCGCCCATACCGCGCGCCCCCCTGCGCTCAATCCAGAACACGGTGTTGAGGCTCTGGTCTTCCATCAGGAAATTCAAAGAGTGATCGAGTTCCGCGGCCCGGCGTGAAAACGCAAAAATTTCTTCAGGCTTTTCCGGCAGACCCTGTAGTTCCGAATCCAGCCACCGTAGCGAGTTCCGCAATGCGAGATACTCTTCGCCATTTTCCTCCAGAAAATCACGCCGGTTCTCGAAAGCAAAGCGTCCTTTGCCCGGGGGCAGGAGAGAGAAAAACAGTCCCGATGAGTCACGAAGACTTCCGATTGCGCCGGACAGCGCCGCTGAGAACATGCGGTTGCGCTGGAGGGAGTGCTCAACGTCATGAGCTAATTCGTCCATGCGGGCATTACTGACGCTTACCCCAAAGTAGGCGCCTGCAACGTCCTCCAATTCGTGCGCTTCGTCGAAAATCACCGCGCCTACATCGGGCAAAATGCCAGCGTCGGGCGCATTCTCCGCACCGTGCTTGATCATCAGATCGGCGAAGAACAGATGATGATTGACGATTACTATGTCGCTCTCCATCGCGCGCCTGCGCATTTCCGTGATAAAGCAGCGGTCCCACTCGCTGCACTTCTGCCCGGCACAGGCTTCTGCGCGCGCATCGAGCTTGTGCCAGACCGCACTGGTTTCTGAGACGGAGGAAAGCTCCGCGCGATCGCCGGCCTCCGTGGTCTTCTCCCAAGCCGAGATGGCTCCAAAATGATTGATCTCTTCCATCCCGCTCAACACGGGATAAGCCGTAAGGTCGTAAAGCTTCTTGCGGCACAAGTAGTTGTTGCGTCCCTTCATATAGCAAACGCTCAACTTGCCGTCGCCATTGGGAAACAGAGCTTGTTCAAGAAAAGGAATGTCCTTGTGAAAGAGTTGCTCTTGCAGATTTTTTGTGCCGGTGGAAATGATCACCCGCTTCCCGGACCGAATCACAGGCAAAAGGTATGCCAGGGTCTTGCCTGTGCCTGTTCCTGCTTCCACGATCAGGTGCCGCTTCTCTTCGAGCGCCTGTTCTACCGCCTGAGCCATCTGAAGTTGGCCGCGCCGAAACTCGTATGCGGAATGAGTGCGCGAGAGCAATCCGCCAGGACCGAAGAACTCATAGAGGCTCGATCTCTGCTTTCGTTGACGAGTATCAGGGGAAACTGCCGGCTGCGAGGTTGGAGTCACGGAGCCTCTATAATACCCACTGCTGCGCTGGAGGAGAAAGTTCTTGGCACTGCCGCAAGACCCGCTCTGGTATAAAGACGCGATTATCTACCAAGTCCACGTTCGCACTTTTTACGACAGCAATGGAGATGGCATCGGAGAGTTTCGTGGTCTCGCTCAGAAGCTGGATTACCTGCAAGAACTTGGCATTACCGCCATATGGCTGATGCCGTTTTTTCCATCGCCTCTGCACGATGACGGCTACGATATTGCCGATTACCGGTCCGTTCATTCGAGCTATGGCACGCTCGATGACTTCAAGTTATTTCTGGATGCGGCTCACCAGCGCGGTATTCGCGTCATCATCGAAATGGTGCTGAACCATACTTCCGATCAGCATCCATGGTTTCAGGAGTCGCGTAGTTCGCGCACCAATCCCCGGCGTGACTGGTACGTGTGGAGTGATACCGATACGAAGTACAAAGGCACGCGGCTGATCTTTTTGGATACCGAACTGTCGAACTGGGCCTGGGACCCGGTATCGAAGCAGTATTACTGGCACCGCTTCTTCAGCCATCAGCCTGACTTGAACTATGACAACCCGCAAGTTCGCGACGAAATGTGGGACATCATGAAATTCTGGCTGCAGATGGGAGTGGATGCCTTCCGTCTGGATGCGGTGCCCTATCTGGTCGAACGGGAGGGTACAAACTGCGAGAACCTGCCGGAGACGCACGAGATAATTAAAGATTTACGGGCACGCATGGATCGGGAGTTTCCGGGGCGAATGTTGCTGGCAGAAGCCAACCAGTGGCCTACCGATCTGCGCGCTTATTTTGGCAGCGGTGACGAATTCCATATGGCATTTCATTTTCCGCTGATGCCGCGCATGTTCATGGCCTTAAAGCTGGAGGACCGAAAGCCAATCACCGAGATCCTGAAGCAAACACCGGAAATTCCCGAGGCCTGCCAGTGGTGCCTGTTCCTGCGCAATCATGACGAGCTCACCCTCGAAATGGTTACCGACCTCGAGCGGTATTACATGTACGACGAATACGCCAAAGACAAAGCCATGCGTTTGAATCTGGGTATTCGGCGAAGGTTGGCGCCTCTGCTCGACAACGATCGGCGGCGCATTGAACTCATGAACGGAATGCTGATGTCGCTGCCGGGCACTCCCATCATTTATTACGGCGATGAAATCGGCATGGGGGACAATGTAAATCTCGGCGATCGCCACGGGGTGCGTACCCCTATGCAGTGGGAAGGCGGTTGGAACGGCGGCTTTTCGCCTGCTGATCCTGAGGCGTTGTATTCGCCGCTCATGCTCAACCCGGTGTACGGATTTCAGGCGATCAACGTCCAGTCGCAGAAGCGCTTCGAACACTCCCTGCTCTCCTGGATGAAGCGGCTGATCAAAATTCGGAAGGCAACGCCGGTCCTGGGTCGCGGATCTATACAATTCCTATATCCCGCGAACCATCGCGTGCTGGCGTACATGCGCCGACTGGGCAACGAAACAATTCTTGTGGTCAATAACCTTTCCAGCAAAGCCCAGGCGGTGGAATTGGAGTTGAAGGAATTTCGCGGAAGTATTCTGATAGAAATGTTTGGCAGAAATATATTTCCGCGAATTGGCGAGCTGCCGTATTTGTTGACC
>JBOGLB010000388.1:0-5128 GCA_050745965.1 Terriglobales bacterium
TTGAATCGTAGCACTGGAAATCCAAAACTGTTCAATGCTTTCATGGTATGGAACACGACTTTGTTATGAAGAGTTCCGCCGAAAACAGGATGAGGATGGCAGACTAGGGCCGCGTGGGTGGCATTCAAAGCTCCGCGATTGAGCAAGGCCTCCAGCCTGCCGGCCGGTCCCTCGATAAAAAATGATTGAACTGAAGTTGGGGTGTTCATTCGTTCCGCGCCGAAAATAGGATAACAGTCAAAATCCCAATGTGATCGCGGCGGTTGTATGGGTTCGCTGCGGCTGAGGTATCCTTGTACATGGATGTAGTCTCTCTCACGCGGCAGCTCGTGGATATCGAGTCCATCTCTGGCAATGAGGCTCAGGTGGGCGATTTCCTTTATACCGAACTGTCGCGCCTCGGTTACGACACGACCAAAATCGCCGCCGCAGGGGATCGCTGCAATGTTTACGCGATTCCCTCAACTTCGCCACATCCAGCCGTGGTTTTCTCAACTCACATGGATACTGTTCCTCCGTTCATAACATCGTCTGAGGACGCAACGAAAGTCTATGGACGCGGATCGTGTGACGCCAAGGGAATCATCGCCTCGCAGATCATGGCAGCCGAACGCCTGCGAGCTGACGGCATCGGTGTAGCTCTGCTGTTCCTGGTGGGAGAAGAGCGGGACAGTCTGGGAGCGACAGTTGCCAATCTTTATGCCCCGGGCAGCAAATTTCTGATCAACGGAGAGCCAACTGACAACCGGATCGCGCTGGCGTCGAAAGGGGCATTGCGTGTCGAACTGACCGCCCAGGGCCGCATGGCGCACTCTGCCTATCCGGAACTCGGAGAGTCGGCGATTGACAAGCTTCTCAATGCGCTCGGTAACCTAAGATCCATGAAGCTACCCACAAATCAAGAAGTTGGCGACTGCACGCTCAATATAGGAACCATTGAGGGCTGACGCGCTCCAAATGTAGTCCCAGATAAAGCGCGAGCGCAGTTGCTGTATCGCCTGATTGGACCCTCGGAAAAGCTTCGCGCCGATATTTTGAAAGCGGTCAACGGCTTGGCCAATGCCGATTTCACATTGGAAATTCCGTTCACACGCCTGCGCTCATTGAATGACTTGCCTACAATGGTCGCCGCATTCACCACCGATATTCCTTCGTTGAGCAACTGGGGACAGCCGCTGCTGGTTGGGCCGGGTTCGATTCATGTGGCCCATACCGATAACGAATACGTGGAGAAAAAGCAATTGCAGGAGGCAGTGGATTTGTATTGCAAAATTGCGAAGCGCTTGTTGACAACCCCGAACAACTCATAATTGAAATTGCCCAAGTCAGTGATCCTCTGCACTCAATCCGCCTAAGGTTTTGTCATCTTCTCTGGCTTCATCAACTGATGGAATTCTTCAGCCGTTAGATATCCGAGCTTTAACGCCGCTTCAAACAAACTTGTTTTCTCGACGTGCGCTGTGTGCGCGATCCTGGCGGCTTTGTCGTATCCGACTTTCGGAGCCAGTGCGGTGACCAGCATCAAGGAATTCTTCACATACCAGTCAACTTTGGCGCGATCCAATTCAATGCCTTTGATCATGTATTCGACGTATCCGTGGCAGGCATCCGTGAGCAAAGTTACCGAATGCAGGAAGTTATAAATGATTACCGGCTTGAAGACGTTTAGTTCGAAGTTACCTTGCGAACCCGCAAATCCGACCGCCGCAGTCGCGCCGTGAACCTGGGCGCAGACCATGGTCATAGCTTCGCATTGAGTTGGATTCACTTTGCCTGGCATGATCGAAGACCCAGGCTCATTTTCCGGAATAGATAATTCGCCGAGACCGCAGCGCGGGCCTGAAGCCAGCCAGCGAATGTCGTTCGAAATCTTCATGAACGATGCCGCCAGGGTTTCGAGCGCGCCCTGGGCGAAGACAATTTCATTGTGCGCCGACAGCGCGGCAAATTTATTGGGATGCGAGCGGAATGGCAGTCCAGTGAGTTCCGCGATCTTCTTGGCGGCGCGCTCGGCAAATTCTGGCGGCGCGTTCAGGCCGGTGCCGACGGCAGTTCCGCCGATGGCGAGGTCATAAAGACCGTCGAGAACTTGCTCCAGGCGCTTGATGTCGCGTTCCAGCAATGACGCCCAGCCGCCAAATTCTTGTCCGAATGTGAGTGGCACAGCATCCTGCAAGTGCGTGCGGCCGATCTTTACTACATCTTTGAATTCGGTCGCCTTTGAGGCGATGGCATCGTGAACATTCTTTACAGCGGGAATCAATGCGTTCTTCACTCGTTCCGCAGCAGCGATGTGCATCGCCGTGGGAAATGTATCGTTCGATGACTGCGACACGTTGACGTCGTCATTGGGATGAATCGGCTTCTTCGATCCCATTTCCCCGCCGGCAATCTCGATCGCGCGATTGGAGATGACTTCGTTGACGTTCATGTTGGTCTGCGTGCCGCTTCCGGTTTGCCAAATGCGTAGCGGAAACTGGTCCTTAAGCTTGCCGGCAATTATCTCGTCAGCGGTTTGAACGATGAGTTTGGCTTTTTCAGAGGAAAGCTTGCCGAGATCTTGATTCACCAACGCGCAGGCCTTCTTCAGAATGCCGAATGCGCGAATCAGTTCCGGCGGCATGGTGTCGCGACCGATGTTGAAGTGTAAAAGCGACCGCTGCGTTTGCGCGCCCCAATAGACGTTTGCCGGGACTTCGATTTGCCCCATGCTGTCGGATTCAATGCGCGTGCGAGCGGCTTTTTCGGCGGGTGTTGCCATGGGGTCTGTCAGTACCGTGTAAAGATAACGCAACCCGAGATTATATCCTGCTGACCGTGCCCGGTCGTCCGTCCCAAGGCGTTGTGCTTCGGGTGGCGCAGCGCTTCAGCGCTACGATCTCTCCCTAGTCTGTCACCTTAAGCGAAGTCGAGAAACCTGGCCTCCCGTCCAATCTACTCGTTGTTGCGGAGACAAAGTCGTTATTCAATCCGCATAGCCGATCAATACGTCGTGGACGTCCGGCGAACAATCTCGGCTGCCGGCTTTCGGTCAAGGGTGGACTGTGCGAGCGCATCTTCAAGGCCGGGAAAAAACTGAGCGCAGCAGACTTCTGCAATAGGACAGATCCAGGTGGGCGAGTCGAGTCCGAGTGGATTGCAAGAAAGCGGGACCGAGCAGAGGATAGAATATGTCCCAGCGTAGCACTGCCCCACTTAAGCCAAAAGAGGCCTGAATGGCCACCGCCCTGGTGGACAAAGAACTAAGTGATCCTCTCCCAAAACATCCTTCGTGTTCGGGGGCAGCAAGTACGCTTGGTCGGGGCATACGTCCGAAATCGTGTCATACTCTTTTATCGCTCCTCTCGCGTTTGAACACACGTGAGTTCTCACGCACACTCAAGGGGGCGAAAGAATGGTTCTCACGAGGACTCGTAAGTCCTGGGTGAGCATCAGCGGTACAAAACGCGTCCCGAAAAGGACAGCCATGAAAGAAAAGGCATCGCCGTATTCAGTTCCGAAATTAAAATCTTTCTCCGCCCCGGCGCTGGACAAAGCGTCTGACAAATTGCTTGCCGCCCTCGATGCCGAATCGAAAAACGTTGCAGACGAAACTGCGTGGAAGGAATTTCGCGACCGCTGGCTCTCCCGCAACAATGGATTGTTAACTCAAGTCAATGATCTCTGGTTGAAAGCCGCACCGAAAGATGCGAAGCGGGACGCCGGTCAACGCGTCAATGATCTGAAGAAAAAAGTCGGGGCAGCTGTCGATGGTTCCAAAGGCCGCGTTTCAGCTGGAATAGACTCCTCTTCCTCGGTCCACGCGGAGATCCAGGTCCAGCCTCCATCCACCGACATAATCGACATCACCCTTCCCGGCATCCGCCGTCCCTTGGGCGCGGAACATCCCGTCATCAAGACGATGAAAGAAATCGTTTCCGTGTTCCGTAACTTGGGCTATTCGGTGGCAGAAGGCCCGGAAATCGAAACTGACTATTACAATTTCGAAGCGCTGAATTTTCCTCCCAATCACCCTGCACGTGATACCCAGGACACTCTATTCATCGCCAATCAGGAATCGAAACCCGCGCGTGACCGGCTTTTATTGCGTACCCACACATCGCCGGTACAGATTCGCACCATGGAAAAGATGGAGCCGCCGCTGCGGATCGTCATTCCGGGGAAGGTCCATCGCAACGACGCGCCCGACGCAACCCACTCGCCAATCTTCCATCAGGTCGAAGGATTGGCCGTTGACACAAATATTACTTTTTCCGATTTGAAAGGCACGCTCGACCACGCCGTGAAAGCCCTCTTCGGATCAAGTGTGAAGACGCGTTTCTATCCGTCATTTTTTCCGTTCACCGAACCCAGCGCCGACGTCCAAATTTCCTGCCTGTTTTGCGGAGGCAAAGGATACCGCGACGGCGCGCGCTGTCCCAATTGCAAATCCAGCGGTTGGATCGAATTGCTCGGATGCGGCATGGTGGACCCCAACGTTTTCGGTTTCGTGAGCTATGACGCCAGAAAACTCAGTGGATTCGCCTTCGGAATGGGCGTCGAACGAATAGCGATTTTAAAATATGGCGTGGACGACATTCAGTTGTTCTATCAGGGTGACGTGAGATTCTTAGAACAGTTTTCGTAACATAGCTGTTGGCCGATCGCCGTCGTCTTTGGGTTTTCGCGGGCGAGGGCGCCCGCGCCACATAACATAATGAAAATCTCCCCTCAATGGCTGCGCGACTTCGTTGATCTCAAGGTGAATGCCACGCAACTTGCCGACGATCTCACCCTCGCCGGGATTGCTGTCGAGTCCATCAGCGGCGAAGGCGACAATGCCGTATTCGAAATGGAAATCGGAACTAACCGTCCGGACGCCATGAATCACTACGGCTGCGCGCGCGAGTGCTCGGCCATTTACAACGTTCCACTAAGAGCAATTGAACCAGATCTTCCACATTCGGAAGGCGAGACGGAATTCAAGATCGAAATTGAAGATGGGGGCGGATGCGCGAGATACACCGCAAGAATTATTCGCGGCGTTAAAATCAAATCTTCTCCTGATCCTATTGCGAAGCGGCTGCAAAGCATGGACCAGCGCCCCATCAACAACGTCGCCGACGCATCGAATTACACACTCTGGGAG
>JBOGLB010000389.1:0-4564 GCA_050745965.1 Terriglobales bacterium
ATCGCCGTACTTCGGGAGATCGCCATCCTGACGCCGATCGCCGCGGTACTATGGTGGTGGCGCAGGAAAAGCAGCCACGGAGACGCGGAGGCACAGAGAAGTGCAAATCTCAGTTCCCCGCGAATTAACTTTCTCAGTGTCTCAGTGCCTCCGTGGTTAGTCGTCTTTTTCATGTTTGCAACACGCCGACCTTAAACTCGGGCACATCTGGATTCAGGGCTGAGGCCTCAAGCGCATGCGTGATGGCATCCCGGGTCTCGATCGGATCAATGATCTTGTCTATCCAGAGCCGCGCCGCGCCGTATCTTGGGTCGGTCTGGTCGTCGTATGTTCGTTTCACCGATTCGAAAAGCTCTTTTCGCTCTTCTTCGCTCAATTTCTTGCCGCCGCGTTCCAATTGCCGAATCTTAATTTCCACCAGGGTTGACGCTGCCGAGTCGCCGCTCATCACGGCGTATCGGGCCGTAGGCCACGCAAAGACAAAGCGGGGATCGTAAGCTTTTCCGCACATCGCGTAGTGGCCGGCTCCAAATGAGCCGCCTATAATCACAGTGATTTTCGGCACCACCGAGTTTGAAACCGCGTTCACCATCTTCGCGCCCGCCTTAATAATGCCGCTCCACTCCGCGTCGCGGCCCACCATGAATCCGTTCACGTCATGCAGAAAGACCAGGGGGACCAGATTTTGATTGCAATCCATGATGAACCGCGCCGCCTTCTCCGCGGATTCCGTATATATCACTCCGCCGAATTCGATACGTTTGTTTCCGTCGTGGTCAACGCTTTGCGCATGCAACTTCTGGTTCGCGACAATCCCCACGGCGAAGCCTCCGATTCGGCCATAGCCACAAATCAGGGTCTTGCCATATTCTGGCTTGTATTCGTCAAAACGGCTTCCGTCCGTCAAGCGTCCGATAATTTCCTTCATGTCGTAGGGGCGCGCAGGGGAAGAATCGTAAATGCCATAAATTTCTTCTGCCGCCAGCGCCGGCGCTTCGGGCTTTTTTCGTTCCCACGGCGATTGCCTTCGGTATCCCCATTTGTCAACAATTGCGCGAATGCGTTCCAGGCAACTCTCATCGTTCGGCTCGCGAAAATCCACAGTACCGCTGATTGCCGAATGCATGGCAGCGCCGCCCAATTCGTCAGCGGAAACTTTCTGACCAATCGCGGCTTGCACCAGTGCCGGCCCCGCAAGAAACAATCCGCTGCCATCGGTCATCAACACGTGATCACACATTACCGGCAGATAACCACCCCCGGCCACGCACATGCCCATTATCGCTGCAATCTGCGGAATGCCCATCGCGGACATAACGGCGTTGTTGCGAAAAACGCGCCCGAAATCGTCGGTATCCGGAAAAACGTCTTCCTGCAAGGGAAGAAACACGCCCGCTGAATCCACCAGGTAAATTGTGGGGATGTGATTTTCGATGGCTATGTTTTGCGCGCGAATTACTTTCTTCGCGGTCATCGGGAAAAATGCCCCGGCCTTTACTGTGGCATCATTGGCGATGATCATCACCATGCGCGTTTGGATTCGGGCAAGCCCGGTTATCACGCCCGCTGCCGGCGCGCCTCCCCATTCTTCATACATGCCCTGCGCCGCAAACATGCCCAATTCGAAGAATGTGGCCGGATCAGCCAGCAGCGCGATTCGCTCTCGAGCTGTCAGCCGCGACTTTCCATGCTGATTCTCAATCGCCTTCGCCCCGCCGCCTTCTCTTATAGCCTCTTCTTCGTTACGTACTTGCGAAACCAGGTCGGCCAAAAAACGCATGTTCGCTTCAAATCGCGCCGAAGTGGGGTCCGCCCGGCTTTCGATAGCTGGGGATTTTGGAGTGACGCTGGATTCGACGCGCTCGGCCATGAGAAGTTTCCGAAAGTGCTTACCGTATACCGTCCGTCACCCGCGCGCAACGACGCTCTTTGTGATTTGTGAAGTTTGCTGCTTAATTAAGATCCGGCATGGAACACGCGCCAGGACCGCGAGCATCCCCGCAACTGCCGCACGGGCCCGTACTGACCGACTCACCGGCGCTGCCAGAAGCGGATTTCGAAGACATAGCAAAAACGGAAAGCTGCGGCGCCAGCTTCTT
This sequence comes from Terriglobales bacterium, assembly GCA_050745965.1. Lineage (GTDB taxonomy): Bacteria > Acidobacteriota > Terriglobia > Terriglobales > Acidobacteriaceae > PALSA-188. The sequence goes on from JBOGLB010000389.1 coordinate 2,100, forward strand.
GCTGTGACATTTTGGACATTCGGCTTTTTGAGATCCATACACCAAAGCCTCAAACTCATGGTTACAGCCTTTACAGACATATTCAAAAATTGGCATTTTGAGAACCTCCCAGCCGGAACTGAAGCGCAACTCCATTTAAAATCAAAGCGTGTCGAATCCGCAAACCTGTGATCGAACATTCCTGCCGCGCCGTGGCTTTCGCGGCGGGCATCTTCAAACCCTCGCCAGTTACTTTCTTCGGCGCCAAATCGTGTTGCCTCCTCTCGAACGGCGCCTTATCGAAGTCGAGGCGAGGACCAAAGTCCTGTGCGAATGTTACTGGCAGAGCCATCGAAAGCAGGCGTTGACCGTGATTGCTGTGCATGGGCTCGAGGGGTCAAGCGATTCGGCGTATATGCGCGGCATTGCGTACAAAGGTATGGCGGAGGGAATGAACGTCGTGCTTATGAACCAGCGAAACTGCGGAGGCACTGAGGGTCTTGCCCCCACGCTGTATCATTCGGGGCTTTCACAGGATGTTGCCGCAGTCGCTCATCATTTGATTGACGTGGACCAGATCTCCGCATTCGCGTTAGTCGGATATTCAATGGGCGGAAATTTGGTTCTCAAGCTCGCGGGAGATTGGGGCAGCGATGGTCCCTCTCAATTCCGTGCGGTGGCGACTGTATGCCCTGCAATGGATCTGGCCGTTTCCTCCGATGCACTTCATCTTCCCAGCAATCGGCTTTATGAAATTTACTTCATGTGGAAGATGCGGCGCCGTTTGCGCGCGAAAGCGAAGATGTTTCCCAATTCGTTTGACGTTACGCGCCTTCGCGGGCTGCGCAGCCTGCGTCAGTTCGACGATAAAATCACCGCTTACTATTGCGGATTTGAAGGTGCGGTGGATTATTATGCGCGCGCCGCGGCGTCGAACGTGGTGAACAGGGTCGCGGTTCCAACTTTTATTCTGCACGCGGCAAATGATCCATTCATCCGTCTGTTGCCGGAGACGCGCGCCAGGATTCGAGCCAATCCCAACATCACATTCCTTGAAACCAACGACGGCGGACATTGCTCCTTCATTGCTGACCGCGACGGATACGATGGATACTGGGCTGAGCGCCAGGTCGTAGAATTTCTGCGAAAGTTCCAGTGATGCCGATGTATCTATAGTTGACCTTCGCACAACCGGACAGCCGAGGGCGGCTGTCCCTACGTGATTCTTACCTCTCCTATACAATCACTCCCCATGAGGTTTGGAGCTAAAACGATCTTGCTGGCGACGTTGCTTGCGCTCGCATCGCTTCTCCAGGCCGAGCCTGTTTCGCAACTTAAGCCCACCGATTACGTTAACGACTTCGCTCACATTATTGACCAAAATACCGTCACTCAACTGGATTACCTTTGCCGCCAGATTGACGAAAAAGCTCATGCACAAATTGCGGTAGTAACCATCAATTCGCTCGATGGTGCGGACATTGACAGCTACGCCGTTGACTTGTTCCACAAGTGGGGAGTCGGCGCTAAGTCCTCCGATAAGGGCGTATTGATTTTGCTGGCCGTACAGGATCATAAGTACCGCATTGAAGTCGGATATGGGTTGGAGCCGATTCTTCCCGATGGCAAGGTTGGAGGATTTGGCCGTGAGGCAGTCCCTTCTTTGAAGGCCAGTGATTACAGCGCGGCCGTGGCGCTGATGACTTCGCGGGTCGCGGATGTCATCGCCCAGGATGCGGGGATTCAACTAACGGGGAGCCAACCACGCGAGCCAACTGAGAACCAGCCCCAACCACAACTCGGGCTAACGCTTGGCAAAATCATTTTCGGCATTATTATCCTACTGCTATTTATTTTCACTCCGCTGCGAGGACTGCTTTTCTGGATGCTCTTGTCGGGGGGACGGGGAGGTTTTGGCGGCGGTTTCGGAGGAGGCGGATTTGGCGGCGGAGGAGGCGGCTTTGGCGGCTTCGGCGGAGGCAGTTCGGGTGGCGGCGGCGCCAGCGGAGGCTGGTAGGAAGGGCGAGGTAACTAAATGGTTCCTGAAAAACAGATCAACGAATTCGTCAGCAAGATGCGCTCGGCTGCGGGCAATAATCTAAGGAGCATCGTCCTTTACGGATCCGCTGCAACCGGCGAGTTCCATCCGGATTTCTCCAACGTAAACCTACTCTGCCTGCTGAGTGAAACCTCGCTAGCCTCGCTGACGGCGATCGCCCCCGTGGTGAAATGGTGGTCGGCTAAGAAGCACCATCTCCCTCTTGTGCTGACCGGCGACGAATTAAATCACTCGACCGATGTATTTTCTATTGAGTTACTGGATATGCAACAGCGGCACCGCGTGCTATTCGGCGAAGATCCGCTGAGTGACTTACAGATTCCGATGCACTTGCACCGGGCACAACTGGAGTACGAGTTGCGCGAAAAAACCATCCTGCTGCGTCAGCAGATATTGAGGTTTTCAGGCCATCAGCGCGAGCTTTGGG
>JBOGLB010000390.1:0-3933 GCA_050745965.1 Terriglobales bacterium
TCTATCGCATGATTCGCCGCAATCTGCCCACTCCGCGCCTTTTCGACTGGCAGGTCATCTTCGGCGCCAGTATCGTTGCGCTTCGTCTTGTGCAATCGGTGCTTTCCCAATATTTGCCCCATGCCACATTCAGCCTGGAGAGCAGGAACCCCTGGGTTGAGATTGCAATTTATGCCACGTCAATCGTGGTCATCGGCACGGAACTGAAAATCTGGAATAGCGTTCGCATCCAGATCAGACTCGAAGAGCAGGAGCGTCTCTTACTTCAAGCCAGAATGCTCGCTCTCCAAAACCAGATCAATCCGCACTTCTTGTTTAATACTTTGAATTCAGTTTCATCGTTGGTTCGCTTTGATCCCGACACAGCTCGCGAATTGATCATCAAGCTGGCCAATATCCTGAGGCGGCTGCTGAAGAGCAGCGATGCGTTCGTTCCCCTGAGTGAAGAACTGGAATTTATTGACAACTATCTGGACATAGAAGTAGTGCGTTTCGGCCGAAACAAATTACAAGTGTTGAAGGAACTCGATCCGCCTTCACTGGAAGTCATGATTCCAAGCATGCTGTTGCAGCCGCTGGTAGAGAATTCCATCAAGCACGGGCTGTCCTCAAAAATAGCAGGAGGCCGAATTTACCTTCGCAGCCGCCTGGTGGATAACCATCTGATCATCGAAGTTGAAGACGACGGGGTAGGCATGGGATCCGCAGTTCTTCTCGAAAAGCCTACCGGGCTTGGGGGGACGGGAATCGGAATGGCAAACGTCGCCGAACGCCTCAAAGTGCTTTACGGCGATGCCGCTAAAATGACAATTGACAGTCCCGAAGGAGAGGGTACTCTGGTTCGCCTGCGCCTCCCCGTGCTTCCCAATGAAGATGCCGATGGGGGAACCTTCTACGCCGAACGCTCCAGCACCGTTCGATAATATTCTTCATATTGCGGAATGATTTTGGTCGTGCAAAACCTGGACTGAGCCACAGCCCTGCACGCTTTCGCGACTTCTTGCAGCCGGCCTTTATCGTTCAATAAATCAATCGCGTACTTCGCCATGGTTTCCACGTCTCCCACATCCGCGAGAAACCCACTCTTTCCGTGCTCAATGACCTCAGGAATGCCGCCGACTCGTGTAGCGATGGGAACGACCTCACACGCCATCGCCTCCAGCGCCGCCAGTCCGAATGATTCGAGTTCGCTCGGCAAGAGCATAATGTCGGCCATCGGAAGCTTCTCGTAAACCTGGTCCTGCTTGCCAAGAAAAATCACATCATGATGAATCCCCTTCTGCATGGCAAGCCATTCGGCGCGAGAGCGGTCCGGTCCATCCCCCATCAACAGCAGTTTCGCCGGCATTTTCTTTCGAACCCGGTCGAAGATTTCAATGGTGTCGGTTACTCGTTTTACTAGGCGAAAATTTGACAGGTGCACCAGAATACGCTCCCCATTCGGGGCATATTGCAGGCGCTGTTGAGCCGCCTCGGGCGTGCGCACATATAGATCGCAATTCACAAAGTTGTAGATAACCTTGATCTCATTCTTTATCTCAAACTCACGCACCGTGCGTTCGCGTAAATATTCCGATATAGCAGTGACGCCATCGCTTTGCTCCATCGAGTAACGCGTTATCGGCAGGTAGGAAGGGTCCTGGCCAACCAGGGTGATATCGGTTCCATGCAAGGTCGTGACAAATGGAAGCTTCCGATGTTTCGGCCCCGCGGCCATCATTTGGCGCGCCAACATTGCGCTGACCGAATGCGGAATCGCATAGTGAACATGCAGCAGATCGAGTTCGTAAAAATCGGCAACCTCTGCCATGCGGGTCGCCAGCGCCAAATCATACGGCGGATACTCAAACAGCGGATAGCTGGAAACTTCCACCTCGTGATAGTGAATGTTCGGATGCGGTCCCGTGAGGCGTATCGGCTGCGCGTAGGAAATGAAGTGTATCTCGTGGCCCAGTTCTGCCAATTCCAGGCCGAGTTCCGTAGCCACAACCCCGCTGCCGCCATAGGTGGGGTAGCAGGTAATCCCAATTTTCATGCATCAGCCTTTCGCGCTGCCATCCATTGGATGGTGTGCTTAAGGCCCGGACTCAGTTTTTGCTGGTTTGCTTGAAACTTGATGGGATCGAAATGGATTCCCGGGCTGTCCCTGCGGCGGCGGCAAACGATGTGTCCATTTTTTCAAGCAAACTCTGAAGCCGCTCCTGCACCTGGTTATCCAAATCGGTAAACTCAAAGCCCATGCCCACTCCCGGATCACTGGCGCGAACTATCCCGGGTGTCTTTATCTTCTCCGAATCCATCCAGAAGATAATGATCACTTCAGTGCCGATCGGCAATGGCAGCAAAGTTTCGACATAGCAGCCACGGCCGCCGATATCGGTGGCGTTCGTCTGCATGTGGGCTCGCCTGGTGTCGGCGAATCCGATCTCAATAGGAAATAACACCTTGTGGCGCACATATCGTCTCTTATTTGGTCCATTGAGTGGCGCGCGCTTACCTGGCAGTTCCGGTGTCAACTCTTTCCATGGAAGCTGCTGCTGTGGGAGCAGCTGCACCCCGGCCTCAATCTTCCGGATAGGCCCGGCGTCAATTACCCACACCACTCGGAAGCGTGCCTTTCTCTCTCCATACTGAATTCCGATTACTTCCCCAATTTTTAGCGAATGGTTAATTCCCGAGAGTAAAGCGCCATCGCTGCTGATGTTTCCCGCGCTGGCATTCTGGAAGAAGGGCCGGGCATCGGCATCCATTCCCCAGACTCGAACGGGTATATCGGCTTCCAAACGAGATTCAGGCCTGTTTTCCATAGGTTTCAACGACACCAGGAGGCGACACTGCTGGTAAAGCGCCCGTAACAATCATACCCCCGCGTCTTACTCCTGCAATTGTCAATCTTCTTTCGATGGTTACCAAAAGGACGTGCACCTTGGGATTCTGGCTAGCCGACGGAGCCCGCAAAATCATGGTAAGAGATCAATTCAATGCCGTTAGCGGCCAGTAAATCGCGGGCGTGTGGAGAAGTTAGGGTTCGAAGTTCCTCGACCCTCGACTCCCGCAAGCGGGTTTTAACCAGTTGCAGGTCTGAGTCGTTGTATCCGGGATGACAGACGAGTTCCCACGTGCCCTGAGGAACGTCTTGCAGAATTGACTTGAGAAGTTGGATGTCGAGCGTCCCGGTTCCAACGATGCCCAAAGTGCCATCCGGGGTCCTTAATCCAGCTTTTTCTACCGTCGCCCGAAACCTTCCTGCGAGGCCGCACAACACCTTCATTTGCCCGTACCGCTTCCAAAGCCCAGGCCTGTCCGCAATCGTAGCGAACCGAACCGGACCAAAAAGGTTCCGAACCACTCTTACGCCGCAAGTCTGGGCCGCGCGCAGAAGCGGCCGAAGAATTTGCGGAAAAAGATGAGTATGTTTGTGAGTATCGAAATGTGAAACGGCGATGCCGACCGATTGCAATTTGAAAATCTGGGCCGTGGCCTCGGCTTCGATCTGATCAGCATCGAGGCGCCATGTTATTGCCGCGGCAACGAATTTTCGGAACGATTGCCGGAAACGAGGTTCTTGCCCGTCTTCCACCAGTGTTGAAATCTGTGATGCTTCAATAACCGGCAAACCATCGGTGAGCACCACATGGCAACCAATGCTGAGCTTTGGGGCTGACCGGGCAAGCTGGATCGCGTCGCCAAACGCTTTTCCATTTGCCATTAGGGTCGCTGAACTTATGATGCCATGCTGATGTCCCTCTAGAATGGCGCGGTTCACGCCGGCGGTAAGCCCAAAATCGTCCGCGTTAATGATCAGACGTCTCAAGGCGCCAGTCTAGCAGGGAACCACCTGCCGTAATTCATACCGACCCATCGGAAAAGACATCAAACAAAAATCCAAAGCCGAGAACTAAGAACAAAAAACTGAAAACTGATATCCAAAAA
>JBOGLB010000391.1:0-3366 GCA_050745965.1 Terriglobales bacterium
GTTACAACGTTTGCCGTGGAGTGGTTCGAGTTTGAATTGAAGGTAGATGATCCCGCCGGAGTGATTTCGGTTCATGCAATAGCTGGCATCTGGGGGGTGCTGGCGGTGGGAATCCTGGCTCGTTTTCCTGTCGAACCTATGTACTCCGGAAATCTTCCTGGAAGTGATTCGGGACAATGGCTCGCGCAGATTGTTGGAATCGCAACTCTGATCGGATTTGTCTTACCTATGACTTATTCGCTGAACTGGCTCGTGAATCGTATTTATCCGCAGAGAGTGGACATCGAAGGCGAGCGCCAAGGGATGGATTTACATGAATTGGGTGCGGATGCCTATCCGGATTTCGTTACCCACGCGGACGAATTTATCCAGAGGTAGATCTGTTCGAGGTATGCATGAACGCAATTAGTCTTGCCATCAAGCTGTCGCTTTTGTCAGAGTATTACAAACCCAGAACGGTGGCCCAGTTCAATGGTCACGATGTAATGGTGGTTAAGGTCAGGGGCCCATTCACCTGGCATAAGCATGACGAGACGGATGATTTCTTCCTGGTTCTAAAGGGCCGGATCACGATTCAAATGCGAGAAGGCAATGTCAGCCTGGGGGCTGGGGAGATGTTTATTGTGCCGCGTGGCGTCGAGCATTGTCCTGTTGCAGACGACGAAGCTCACCTTCTATTGATTGAGCCCAAGGGAACGCCGAACACTGGCGATTCCGCAACTGCGGCGGCTCGTGTTGTTATCTAATCACACCCATTCGCTGTGGCGGATCCGACATGCTCACAGAAATTGGACACGTAGAGGCGATCTTCCGGTATCCCGTAAAGTCCATGGGCGGCGAAGCACTCGATGCCGCCGAACTGGGTTGGCACGGCCTCGATGGAGACAGACGCCTGGCATTGCGGCGGATTGATGACCGCAGCGGGTTCCCATGGCTGACGGCAAGCAAACTTCCCGATCTACTACTGTTTATTCCGCAGAGCCGTGAAGGCCGTGCTGAGAGCGACATTCCTACACGTATTCGTACTCCGGACGGCGAAGAAATGCCGGTCTTCGGGGAGGCCCTGGCCGCGGAGGTTGGACGCCGCTACGGTGGTCGTGTGCAGATGATGCAGATGAGACATGGCATCTTCGATGACGCGTGCATCTCCATGATCGCCTCCGATACGGTGCGGGAGATCGCACGACTCGCAGGGCTGACCCCCGACGTGCGGCGATTTCGTCCGAATATTGTGGTTCGTTTATTGCGGGCGGGCCCTTTCCATGAGGACGAGTGGTTGGGTGGTGTGCTCTTATTCGGCGAAGGGAAGAATCCCCCCGCCATCACCGTCACGATGCACGACGTTCGCTGCTCCGTGGTGAATCTCGATCCCGATACAGCGCGCCCTACGCCGGAAGTACTTAAAGCGGTCGTGCGGTCGAACCAGAACAACGCGGGAATCTACGGCGCCGTCACTCGCACCGGTCGGCTGGCGGTCGGACAGACTATATTCCTTCGAACGGCGACCGAGAAAAGGGACCGTGCATGATCGAAACACAACGTTCCGGAAACGGCGCGCAATGGGGCTGGCTGATGAGCTCTGTCGCCCCGAACGTCTCAGTCTGAACGCGGCCCACTACCTTGGTCAGCGCTCCATCAGTGCTTGGCGACCCATAGCAGCAATCCGAATACGAGAACCGGAATCAGCGCCAGCATCACGTAAAACAATATCTTGCGGCCCCGAGGCGTGCGCCGCGTCTTCCAGTCTCGCAGCTCTGGGCGGTCGGCCGCTCCCACTTGATCCTGATGTTCCAAATCCCAAATCATTTCGTGCGCGGTTTTGTAGCGCTTATTGGGATCGCGATCAAGCGCACGATAAATAATTTCCTGCAATTGTGGGGAAATGCTCGGATCAACTTCTCTCGGCGGAACCGGATTATTTAACAGCCGGTCATTCATGATAAGAAACGCGTTCGCGCCGCTGAACGGGACTTTGCCCGCCAGCATCTCGTAAAGCATCACTCCCAGCGCAAAAATATCACTGCGCGCGTCGCAGCGCTTCCCTTTTACTTGCTCCGGCGAAATGTAGTCTGGCGTCCCCATGGTCTGAGAAAATTTTGCGAAGGTGAGGCGGCGGGCGGCGACATCGGCGGCAATCCCGAAATCAATCAGCTTGATGTTGTCGTTCGCATCAATCATGATGTTTTCCGGCTTCAAGTCGCGATGCACGATTCCATGAGAGTGTATGTAGTCGAGCGCGTTGGCAATTCCAACGGTGATTCGCGTTGCGCGCTCTGGCGGAAGTTTCTTCTCTTCATTGAGCAGTTGGCGCAAGAGACGGCCTTCCACCCATTCCATCACCATGTACAACTGGCTCTGTCCGTTTTTTGGGAAGACCTTCATTACGCCGGGATGATTGAGTTTTCTGCCGATATCCCCCTCGCGATGGAAGCGATCAAAAAAAACTGGATCGCCTTCCATCTCGGGATGCGGAACTTTAATCGCGACGGGAAGTCCGGTGCGCAGATCGGTAGCGCGGTAAATGGAAGCCATGCCGCTGCGGGCGGCTACTCCCTCGATGCGGTACTCGTCAAGCTTATCGCCGGCGTGCAGTGAACTCATGGAAGTGGAGCAAAACCTGCTGTCAGAATACTCACATTCGACGTAATGAATGTATAAAAAGTTCGTAAGAATTGAATCGGGAAGCTGGGAAGTAAAAACACTCTCGGCTGGCTACCGCAGGCTGTATGGCCTTCCCCGGTACATACCAACCCGTTCGACGGTCCGAATGCGGATCAACTGTACGCTGACATTGTCGCTACCGTCATTTTGATTCGCCACAGCGACCAGTTTGTGAGCGGCGGAGTCAAGGTCGGAGCTGTGGGTCACAATGGTTGCGATTTCTGAAGGAGTGACTGCGCCGTGCAGGCCGTCGGAACAAAGCACAAGCACGTCTCCGATTAGTACCTGGTGTTCGCTGGTCTCGACGTTCACCAACATCTCGCCGCCAATAGAGCGGCTGAGGACATGCCGTGTAGGAGACTCGGAAGCTTCCTGGCTGGAAAGCAGTCCCATCCGGGCCTGCTCGCCTGCAACCGTGTGATCGCGCGTGAGTAGATTTGCGTGGGCGCGCCGGATAAGATAACAGCGCGAATCCCCCACATGCGCGATTGACGCCCGATCGAAACGCAACGCGCAGCCAACGAAAGTGGTAGCCATGGCACGTTCTGTTCCATTCTTCATTCCCGCTTCATAGACCTCCAGGTTCGCCTCCTTCACCAGGCGCGAGAGCAACGACGAATGTTGCTCTTCGCCGGGGGCCTCGCGAAATCCGGATAGCACGCTCTCGACTGGCGTTTTTGTATCAACTTCAGCTTTGTCTTGTCG
>JBOGLB010000392.1:0-6632 GCA_050745965.1 Terriglobales bacterium
GGTTCAAGCAGATACGCGGAGAAGAAAAGCTCCCATCAAACCCGCAGGAAACAGAAGCCGCTGCGTCAAATCGAGCCGCGGCGGAGGCATCCACGATTGCCGGAATCGTGGATAGCGTCTTCGCTGAACTAAAACCCAAGCTCATGCAGGAAATCGCCAAGAAGCTGGCCGAAGACCGGAAATAGCGACGACGGATTCAGTTGATGAGTCTGCAGAAGTTTGACCGCTTTTTGATCACGCCTTAGTATCAAAGATCAATCTCAAAGCCATTATTGTTGCTAGCTAGCTACGCGACCGCAGGGCGCGTTGCCACATATATATGCCCCACGATTTGCCAAAAGCGTATGAACCGGGCGCCATTGAGGCGCGCTGGGCGGAATACTGGATCAAGGAAAAGCTTTTTGCCGTGGCAACGCCCGCGCAGGGCGATACGCGCCCCGTGTTCAGCATGCTGTTGCCCCCGCCGAATGTGACCGGACGTCTGCATATGGGCCACATGCTCAATCAGACGCAGATGGACATCATCGTGCGTTGGCACCGCATGCGAGGTTTCGTCGCTATGTGGCTGCCGGGAACCGACCACGCCTCCATCGCCACCCACATGATGGTGGAACGGCAGCTGGCCAGCGAAGGCAAAAAGCGGCAGGATCTGGGGCGTGAAAAATTCATCGAGCGCGTGTGGGAGTGGAAGAAGCTGTATGGTGGCGCAATTCTTGAACAGATGAAGCGGCTGGGCGTCTCGGTGGATTGGAGCCGCGAATATTTCACCGTGGATGAAGACCTTTCGCAGGCGGTGCGCGAGATATTCGTGCGGCTGTATGAGGAAGGGTTGATTTATCGCGGGACGTACATCGTCAATTGGTGTCCGCGATGCGAAACGGCGATTTCCGATCTTGAGGTGAAGCACGAAGATGTTCCCGGCAAACTTTGGGAGATTCGCTATCCGGTCATCGGAACAAAAGACTTTATTACTGTCGCGACTACGCGGCCGGAGACAATGCTCGGCGATACTGCGGTTGCGGTAAATGAGCGCGACGAGCGATACAAGCATCTGCACGGCAAAAAAGTCATGCTGCCGCTGATGGGTCGCGAGATTCCGATCATCACTGACGAACTTGCGCAGCCCAAGTTCGGCACCGGCGCAGTGAAGGTCACGCCTGCGCACGACGCCAACGATTTTCAGGCCGGCTTACGCCATAATCTTCCGCAGATTACCGTGATGGATGAGCACGCCCGCATGAACACCAATGCTGGCGCATACGGGGGTTTGGATCGTTATGAGGCGCGTAAACGCGTGCTTGAAGATCTGCGTGCCCAGGATTTTCTCGGCGGGGAAAAGGACTACACCGTCGCGTTGGGCAAGTGCGACCGCTGCGGAACGGTGATTGAGCCACGGCTTTCGCCGCAGTGGTTCGTGAAGGTCAAGCCGCTCGCCAAACATGCCATTGAAGTTGTCGAGAACGGCGAAATCGCGATCACCCCTGACAACTACAAACACATGTATTTGAACTGGATGTACAACATTCACGACTGGTGCATCTCGCGCCAGTTGTGGTGGGGGCACCGCATTCCGGCGTGGCACTGCCTCGATTGCAATGGAATAATCGTTGCGCGTAGCACGCCGACGAAGTGCACGAAGTGTTCGAGTTCACGATTAGAGCAGGATCCGGATGTTCTCGATACATGGTTTTCATCGGGGTTCTTGCCGTTCACGGCCCTGGGATGGCCGGAGAAGACGCGCGATCAGGAGGTGTTCTATCCCACGACGTTGCTCGTGACGGCTTACGAAATTCTGTTTTTGTGGGTGTCGCGCATGATCATGACTGGCTGCCATTTCATGAAGGACCACAAACAGGACCCGGCCATTAAAGAAGCCAGCGGTTGGGGTCACAAGAAAGATGACAGCGTTCCTTTCCGGCAGGTGTATATTCACGCCCTGGTTCGTGACGCGGACCGGCAGAAAATGTCAAAGACCAAGGGCAATGTGCTCGATCCAATTGAAGTGATTGAAAAGTACGGAACCGATGCGACAAGATTTACCCTGGCGTCGATGTCGTCGCCGGGAACGGATATTGCCTTCAATCCCAGCCGCACAGAGGGCTATCGCGCCTTCGCAAACAAAGTTTGGAATGCTGCCAGGTTCATGTTCATGAACGTGGACCGTATCGGCTCGTGTGGCGCGGGCGACCTCGCCCTCGATCCGTCTGGCATTGTCGACGGCATTGCCGGATTCGAAGCAGCAACTCTCGAAGACCGCTGGATACTATCGCGGTTCAACCGCGTCGCCGGTGATGTTAATAAAGCTTTGCAAGCATATCGCTTCGACGATGCTGCCCGAGCTATCTACGATTTCTTTTGGGGAGAGTTGTGCGACTGGTATATCGAGTTGATCAAGTCTGGGCTCCTCTCGGAAGATGAAGCTGACCGCGACTCTGTCCGGAAGGCATGCCGTAATCTGGTCTCGTTGTTTGAAGCTTCGTTGCGCCTGTTGCATCCAATCATGCCGTTTATCACGGAAGAAATATGGCATGCTATATACGACGGCAGTCCGCCGGAGAAGTCTATTGCGCTAGCCTCATATCCGCAAATGAATGATCGGCAGTTAGATTCGCTTGCCGAAAACGATATGGCAGTTCTGCAAGAGGTGATCGTTAATGTGCGCAATTTGCGTGCCGAATTGAAAGTTGAGCAAAAACAGAAAGTGCCCGTTCATGTTTTCACGGAAAATCCGGATCTCCGCAGAATTATTGAACAGAATCTTGGAGCCATTCAACGGTTGGCGAGCGTGGGCACGCTTACATTCGCCGATAGCTCGCTTTCCAGTTTCTCTGCGACACGGAGCACTCCGGATTTCGATGTGCGCCTGATATATGAGAGGAAGATCGACGTCCGAGCAGAGCGAGAACGTCTGAAAAAAGAGCTGGAACAGATGGAGAAGGAACTCGCTAATCACCGACGCCAACTGAGCAATGAGCAGTTCCTGTCGAAGGCCCCAGCTGACGTCATCGAGGGCAACCGCAAGCGTGTAGCGGAACTGGAAATCGTAATCACAAAAACACGCAACAAGCTGGATGAATTGGGGCCTGCGTAGATCCGGACGCCCTCGTCCGGGTGGCCGAGTGAAACTCGACGGACAGGGACAATCACATGGACTGGAATAGCCGCCGCATTACCGCCATCATCGAGAACGCGCTGCTCGAAGACCGTGCCACGCGCGACGCGACCAGCTATGCCTGCATTGAGGCCAACCAGCGCGCCACGGCGACAATCCTTGCGAAGCAGGACTGCATTCTCGCTGGACTCGGGTGCGTCCCGCGCATTCTCGATGTTTATGCCGTCCTCGATGGCGCGGTGCTTTCGCACTATGAAGTGACGAGTCATCCTGAAATCTTTGATGGGGTCCGATTGCACAAAGGTCAGACGATTGCCGTCATTCGCCATAACGCGCGGGTAATTCTCTCTTGTGAGCGGGTCATCTTGAACTTTTTGCAACGGTTGAGCGGCATCGCAACCCTCACTCGTAAGTTCGTTGAGGCCGTGTCGGGAACGAAAGCTCGCATCCTTGATACCAGAAAAACCGTGCCGGGATTTCGCGTTCTGGATAAATATGCAGTGCGCTGCGGGGGCGGTCAGAACCATCGTCTGGATCTTTCCGACGGCGTTCTCATAAAGAACAATCACATTGCACTGGCAGGCGGAATTGTGCCCGCTTTGGAGCGGGCGAATCGTAATCGCCGAGGCGCGCAACCAACAGAGATTGAGGTTCGCTCGCTGGAGGAGATGAAGCAAGCCCTCGAACATGGCGCCGAGGCAATCCTCCTGGACAATATGACAGTCGCGGACGTAAGACTCGCCGTCGAACACTGCTCCCGTTTGGAACGGCGGATCCCGCTGGAAAGCTCAGGCGGCATAACCCTTGAAAACGTCAGAGCCTACGCCGAAACCGGAGTTGATTTTATTTCGGTCGGTGCGCTCACCCACTCCGCGTTAGCCGTAGATATGAGCCTGCGTGTAAGCCCCGAATAAATTCCGGCGAGAGATGTACCCATCGGGCCGTCAAATAATTTGTTGTTTCAATTTCATTAGCTCATAATTCCAGCATTCCTAAAGCACTTCCAAATCGAAGAAAGCACGCCAACCCCCCAACGCTGCAAACAGATGCTCGTCTCGGCTGGCTCATAAAGCTGCTGACAGCCCATGCAACCGTCGTCGTTAGCGGGACGAAGATCGCGGAAGAGCTGCACGTTAGCCGTTCCGAGGTATGGCGGTTGGTGCAGCAGTTGCGCGATATCGGCGTAGAGATCGCAGGCCACCCGGCGACCGGGTATCAGCTAAAAACTGTGCCGGATTTGTTGCTCCCGGATATGCTTTTGCCGTTTCTGCGCGGGACCATTTTCAACACGATCTCGCATTATTACAAGATCGGATCGACCAATGATGTTGCCATGGAAGCGGCGGGTAAAGGCGCTCCCCAGGGCACAGTCTTTTTGGCGGAGCAGCAAACCGCGGGCCGGGGGCGCGGCGCCAATGAATGGCATTCCACCCAATCCGCAGGAATTTATTGCTCGGTCATTTTGAGACCAGTCCTGCCGCCCTCCGAAATCCTAATTCTTTCGCTGGCGGTTGCTTTGGCGGTTTTCGAGGCCATTCAGGAAGTTGATTCGAGAGTCGTCCCCGACTTGAAATGGCCAAACGATCTGCTTATGAGCGGGAGGAAATTCTGTGGCATTCTTACTGAGATGAATGCCGAAGCGACTCGCGTCCGCTACATGGTCGTGGGAATCGGAATTAACGTGAACCAGGGGACTTTTCCACCCGAATTACATTCGATCGCAACGTCTTTGCGCCTTGTGAGCGGCACCGAATGGTCGAGGCTCGAACTGTGCGCAGCTTTGTTAAAATCGCTGCATCGTGAGTACCGCGAGCTGATGGAATATCCTGGTGCGCGCGGCTCGATTCTTCGAAGGTTCCAGGAGCGCTCAACGATGGTGCATGGAAAGAAAGTGCAAATCGTAGAGGAGGCCGGCGTATTCGAAGGTGTGACCGAAGGCCTGGACGACCGGGGGTTTTTGAAGGTGCAAACCTCGCAGGGTTTGCAAACGATCTTGAGCGGGTCCGTAAAGGCCATTGATTGAATGACAGCAGGGAATAAATGTTATTAGTTCTCGATGTTGGGAATACCAACACGGTGCTCGGAGTCTTTGATCGTGGATCGAAGAGTGACGATACGAACTCGCGTCAATACGCTCGTTTGGCGGCAAATTGGCGGGTTGCAACCGTGGTCACGCAAACGGTTGACGAATATGGTGTTTTATTTCGCAATCTCTTTGCTATGGGCAATGTTGAAGTCAAAAGCATTGGCGGCATCGTGATTTCTTCCGTTGTGCCTCCACTCGATTCCGTTCTCCGCCAGGTTTGCGAGAAATATTTTGGGGCAATGCCGCTTTTTATCGAGCCCGGCGTAAAAACCGGAATGCCGGTCTATTATGACAATCCCGCCGAGGTGGGTGCCGATCGCATCGTTAACTCGGTCGCCGCATTTCAAAAGTATGGCGGACCCTGCGTGGTGGTTGATTTCGGCACTGCCACAACTTTTGATTGCGTTTCGAGAAAGGGCGAATACCTTGGGGGAGTGATTTCTCCCGGCATCGGAATTTCGGCAGACGCTCTGTTCGAGCGCACCGCGCGTCTGCCGCGAGTAGATATTCGCAAGCCCTCAAGCGTGATTGGCAGCACCACCGTAGGCAGCCTCCAATCTGGTTTGTACTATGGATATCTGGGATTGGTTGACGGAATCCTCGCACTGTTATTATCCGAATTAGGCAAAGGAACTGCGGTGGTCGCGACCGGGGGCCTGGCCCCGTTAATCGGTACGGATTCGAAATACATTAAACACGTGGACGATTTGCTGACGCTGGACGGGCTGAGGATAATTTGGGACCTTAACGCACCGCCAAGACCTCGCCCAGGATATTCTTCTCCAGAAACGCATTTGCCGAGTTCGAAATCCACCGAACGCGCAACTCTCTCGGGGCCCAGCAAGTCGCGCCCTCGTTGAACCTCAGTGGAAAATTACTTTAACTACTTTACTGAGATCGAAGAACATTTCCAGCGTCGCCGCGGTGGCGCCCTGCTTCTCTCCACTCTCGATTGGGCATTGATTGAGACCTGGAAGGATGCCGGCATACCACTGGAAGCCGCGCTTCGAGGAATTGATTGCGCATTTGAACGGTATGAGAAGCGCCCTATTCAATCGCGAAGGGTGAACAGTGTTGCCTATTGTGCGCAGGAAGTTTTGAGCGCGGCTGAGGAGATGAAAGAAGCGGCGGTAGGAGCATTGCCCGATGCTGCCCACGGAAAGGCGGCTCTAGGGTTTCAAACTGCCGAAATCGCCGCTTTTCTGAAACGAAATGCGGCGCACCTGGAATCCGCGGACCTCCCTGATGGAGTCGGAGTTTCCGGCCACGCGGTGGCGTCGGAGACCGCGGCTACTTTAAACCGACTTGCGGATGAAATTGAGGCCAGCAGGCGTTCTCCGCGACTGGAAGATCTAGAGCGACGGCTAACGGTTCTGGAAGACAAAATATTCGCGGTGCTGCTGGCCGCTACTCCGGATGAGCAAATTGTTACGG
>JBOGLB010000393.1:0-2699 GCA_050745965.1 Terriglobales bacterium
GGTGCAGCCTGCTCGGCTGCGGCGCTCAACGAAATTACCAGCACAGCAAACAAAGTGTCTCTGAGAATCTTCATAAGCCCTCGCTTCTCTCTATTGCGAATCTCAACTTTGGTCCAACTTGGCTCCCACTCAAATCCCCAACTCAAATTCGCGCTCCGCCGCACTACATTGCCAGTTCGAACATCACATGAACGACGGCGGTTAAATCCACTGGCGAGCCATTGCGCTTCGCCGGTTTGAAACGCATATTGTTGGTAGCGACAACGGCTGCTTCATCCAAACCATGACCAAGTCCGCGAACCACGCGATTAACGTGCAATTGTCCGTTGGCCGCGAAAGTGACCTCTAATAGAACCTCGCCTTGCAGCTGGAGTTTGCGTGCTTCCTCGGTGTAAACCGGCTTCGGCTTGTATGTAATTTCTATTGGCGACGTGGCCGATCCCTGGTCAGAAACTGTCCTGGTCACAGGGGCTGCAATGGCTTGAGCCGTAAAGCCTGTTTGCGCGACTGCCCCGGACGCGCGACCATCCCCATGACTAGGGCGGGCAATTCCGTTTCCGAATCCTGCACTGGCAATCGTTCCCTGAAGTCCTTTAGCGCCACCTGAGCCGTTGCCATGTCCCGCACCTTGCGGCAGATCGAATGAACCCATCGTGGCGGCGACCATATGCGAAGGGCCTTTGCCCTCGCCCTTCAATCCATTGGGATCGCCGAAGCCTCCGGTCTGAACCTTTTCCGCGGTTGTGTTCAACGTGGCAACCGCAGAGCTTCCAAATGACCCGGTGTACAGGAGCTTTGCCGGACGCGCTGCCGACACCCTTACCAGCACCGGGGCTGCAATCCGCGCATCAAGCCTGGGCGGCTCAATCTCTTTTGGAACCGGCTTGGGCTGAAGCCGAACAATCTTTGGCAGAATTAATTTCGGTGTTTCTATTTCAATGGGCGGCAATTTCGCAACAATTGTTCGCCGTAAACGAGGCCGCTTTACAGCTTCCGGCCGTAGCGGGGGTCTCGGAATAATTTCGGTCACGGTGAATCTTTGAAGAAGCGGCATCTGATCCGGCCACACCAGGCGCCCAAACAAAGAAAACAGAAATAGGAACGTTATCAACCCATAACTGCTGACCAACGCTCGCCAATCCATTTTCCTCTCGGGCAACAGGCCCAGCTGGAAATTGTCAGACATGGAAGTACATCAGCTCCAAAAAGGGAATCCGGGCCTGGGGGAGTGCACGGGTGGAGTCTCTAAATTAAAGTAGCAGGGTACATGCGTAAATGTGTCTGCCGACCCTGTACCTAAGTAACGCGAGGATTCCCGGAAAAGAACTGTCCCGCCGCGGGAAATCTAGGAGTTTACTCATGGAACTGGCGGGTGGGGAGCGATTTTCGACGGAGCGGGAATTCGGGACGCTCTCTAATCTCCGACACTTAAATGCTGACATAGAAATCGAGCAACGCCCGATCTGTCCTCAAGGTCCTCTGTGTAGACCCTTAGCGAACCACGGAACGCCCTGCCGCCATAGTAAGACTCCGCACCCTTTTTTATCCGTAAAGACGACGAAATGATAGAAGCCGTGCTGCCAGACGTGACCTTCGGATAGGGAACCCTGAACAAGTCTCTGATCGCGTCAACTAGCGCGAGAAATGCATAGGCTTTCGCGGGCGAGGGCGCCCGCGCCGCACTTGCTCAGAGATTCCACATAGTCCGCTCCCGGAGCACGCTGTTTTTTGAATTGATCCTGCCTGTACTTTGAATGGGAAAGTAGAAGAACGCTTTAGGGGCTCTAAGTGTATAAAGTTTGGTCCCTACAGGGATCGCTGGATTCCGTCTGTCTCAGCGGTTCGATACCATGCGACACGCAACGCCTCTGGCGGCGCGAGAGCATCCATATAGTTGTTGACACGAACTAAATACGGGGCACACCGATTTTTCGTTGGAAACGCGTCCGGCGAATTTTCAGCTCCAAACTGAACGAGAAGAAAAACAAACTACGAATAAAAGGAGGATCGCCGTGCCCAGGGTTTCCGACAATTTCCGTCTTCTCAAAGGTACTCTTTTGCTGACGATATTGCTGTTTGTGTCGGCTGCGTCACTAGTAGCGTCCGCTCAGGAGAATAGGTTTCGCGACTGGGGTGTCCCTTTAGTCTATAACGTTGAAAACACCGGCGCGCACTATCGGGCGCCCGTCTTTCCGAGTTTCGAACAACTCCCAATCATTCGACCTTTGCCAGATCCATTTCGATTCGTTGACGGATTTCGTGACACCTCGTTCGCAAGTTGGGAACGCCGGCGTAACGAGATCAAGGCCGCGATCGAAAAATATGAGATTGGTCCAAAGCCCGACTGTTCGGATTGCACTATTACTGCGGTGTATACGCCACCGCCGGCAGGGTCAAACACTGGCGCACTGGCAGTGACTGTTACCAGGAATGGAAAATCGCTTACTTTGAACGAACGGGTTTGGCTTCCCCAGGGGATGGGCAACGGCCCGTTTCCAGTGTTGATCCCCATGTCGCTTGCATTCCCACCGTTCTTTGTTCCCCCCGTTCCCAACTATGGCAGTCTGCCATCCAGCGTTTTTTCAAGCCTCCCCATCGCAACCATTGACTTCTTCCATAACGATGTCACCTTGTATTCGTTCTTTGGAGTGAGCGACCATTCCAAAGATCCCTTCTACCAGCTCTACCCTGAACTATGC
>JBOGLB010000394.1:0-7413 GCA_050745965.1 Terriglobales bacterium
TCCCAAGCCTGCCCGATCGGCGGATAGCCAATGGGTGCTTGAACGATCCACCCTTACGTATCACGTTTCTCACCCGCTGCATCAGACGGAGGGCGTCAGCCACGCGGCGAAAGGCAAGGGCGTTTGCCATAGCGGACAATGCGATTTCTTGATCGCAGTACCGGTAAAGTCGTTTGATTCAGGCGACAGCAACCGCGATCTTCACATGCTTCAGGTGACGCGGGGCGCGCAGTTTCCAATGGTCACAGTGCGCACGCGGTTGCCCGAAACAGCCGGAACGTCGGGAACCATTCACGCTGACCTAGAGATTCAGTTTGCCGGACAAAGTGCCGACTTCAAGCAGGTTCCATTTCAGTTGGTGACGCAAGGGAACGAAGATAAAATCTCAGGGGTAATTCCGGCAACGCTAGCGGATTTCAAGATTGACCCGCCCTCGCTGCTAACAATGCCGGTGAAGAACGACATTCCAGTGCGCGTGGAGATGACTTGGCATAAGCAGTAACCAATCGTTGCTTTCGGAACGTGTCGTGCGGATAATTAAGAACCTTGCGACTCTACCAAATCACTTGCACCGGATACCGCTTAAACGCCGGATCCGCAGTAATAATCGGCCAGCCTTCCTCTACGCATTGCGCGATGAGAATCCGATCGAAGGGGTCGCGATGATGCATTGGAAGCTGTTCGAACGCGAGCAAATGGTCTAGATTGATGGGCAACGTTTCGATTCTGTTTTCGGCCAACTTGCTGAGGATATAGGAACCGGCTGGCCGAGGAAGATTCAGTCTACCCACCTGCACCTTAATCAGAATTTCCCAGATGCTGGCGATACTCAGAGAGAGATTGCTCGGGCCCACAAAGATATCGCAGGCATTTTTTGACATACGCTTGTTCCCAGCGATTCCCCACAGGAATGCATGCGTATCAAGGATCGCTCTCATTTGCTGGAAGGGTCTTTGGGCAACACGTCGCCTTCATAAAACAGGGCTTCGATCTCCGCATCGGGCTCATTGAAGTCGTCTGGCACGGTGAATTCGCCCTTCGCGCTGCCGAAAATTCGTGTCTTAGGCTGCTGGTCGTAGGGAACCAGCTTGGCGACCGGCGTTCCGGCTTTGGCGATAGTGACTTCTTCTCCCAAGGCGACACGCTCCAGCAAGCGCGAAAGATGGGTCTTAGCTTCGTGAATGTTGACTTCCATCCATCGAACAATAGACTAAGTCACTAGCTTAGTCAACACGCGCGGCCCGCATTGATGTCTCTACAATTTCGATTTGTCCTAGCGTTACCAGTCACACAGAACTATACCCTACAATTCAGCGCCTTCAATCCCATGAATCTGGCCGAACTTCCCAGTTCTTCCTCGATTCTAAGCAACTGATTGTATTTTGCGATTCGGTCTGTTCTTGATGCTGAACCGGTCTTGATCTGGCCGACTCCGGTCGCCACGGCCAAATCGGCGATAAACGTATCCTCGGTCTCTCCGGACCGATGCGAGATGATTGAGGTGTATCCATTGCGCCGCGCCAGATCAATGGCGTCCAGAGTCTCGCTTACGGTGCCGATCTGGTTGACTTTGATCAGGATCGAATTGGCAACACCCTTATCAATTCCTTTTTGAAGGAATTCCGTGTTGGTAACGAATAAGTCGTCGCCGACCAACTGAATCTTTTCGCCTAACTGTTCAGTAAGGTTCTTCCAGCCATCCCAATCGTTTTCGGCGAGACCGTCTTCGAGCGAGACGATGGGATAGTCATTCACCCACTTCGCCCAGAAGCGGACCATTTCTTCGGAGCTCTTCGAGGACTTGTCGGATTTTTTGAAAACGTATTTGCCGTCCTGATAAAACTCGCTGGCTGCGGGATCGAGAGCAATTGCGATATCTTGGCCTGGTTTATATCCGGCCTGCTGGATTGCCTCCAAAACAACTTCAATGGCTTCGACGTTCGATTTCACGGAGGGAGCAAATCCGCCTTCGTCGCCGACTGCGGTGTTGTAACCGCGCTTCTTGAGCACACCCTTTAAGGTATGGAAGACCTCGACGCCCCAACGCAATGCTTCGGAAAACGATTCCGCTCCGACCGGCATGACCATGAATTCCTGAAAGTCAACGTTGTTATCGGCGTGCGCTCCGCCATTAAGGATGTTCATCATCGGGGTTGGCAAGATGTTGGCCCCGGCACCGCCCAGGTAACGGTATAGCGGAAGCTCGTAATCGAAAGCGGAAGCGCGGGCGGTTGCCATGGAGACGGCCAGAATTGCATTGGCTCCGAGCCGGCTTTTATTCGGAGTGCCATCGAGTTCTATCATTTTCTGGTCAAGAGTGCGCTGATCGAGGGCATCGAAATTCGCCAGTGCTTCGGCAATTTCACCATTCACGTTCTCTACCGCCTTGAGCACGCCTTTTCCGAGAAAACGCTTTTTATCTCCATCGCGCAATTCGACGGCTTCGTGTTCTCCAGTTGAGGCGCCGCTGGGCACAATCGCGCGGCCTTTGGTTCCATCGCTGAGAGTTACTTCGGCTTCTACCGTCGGGTTTCCGCGAGAATCGAGCACCTCGCGCGCGTGTATGTCAATAATATTGCTCATAAAAGTTCCTCCCTGATGGTGCGATTCAAGCCGGATGGTCTCCCGACAGAACTGTCCCGCTCAATTCCGACGGGCACAGATTTTAAATATTGAGCAGCTGGAACCAGCGATTATATCAGCCGCATACGTTCATCTTGTCCGCGGTTGTGCGAAGCCGGCGCCATCGCAAAAGAAATTCAGAAACTTTAAGCGTCAATGCGAAAGCCACTCCTCTTCGCCCTGTACTTGTAGTTCAATCCATCCTTCTTCGGGCAATGCATCTACAGGCAAACGGTTCTGCCACAGACTGACCCTGAGTCGAAGCTGCGGAAGGGGTGAGCCATTGGCAAGTCCGGCGGAGCCAATTGACAAGGAAGACAGGAATGCCAACGGCAATCGAAATTCGAAGCTGCGGCCGAGCGCCACCTGCAAGTCATTCTGAGACTGGGATGAATTTGTCACGGCGTCCTGCTGATCTTGCGCACACAAGTTCCACGAACGAATCGTTCCGCCGACTACTGATACATCGAGCCTCAAAGATGGTGGGGAGTCGGGTTGGCCTGCGGCGTAGGGCTCGACATTTACCACTAACTCGAAATCAGTTTCGGGAACCCGGTCGCTAAAGTCGAGGCGTCCATAAACAAATGTTTCGTCTGTGCCGGCATACATGGAATCCAGCAAAAATTGTTTGCCATGCATCGCCCCGGCATGGCGGTCGGGCGTATAAACAGCTGCTCCCATCCACTCAAAATATCGCACGGAGTCGCCTGTAATTCGGGGATGAATATGCGCGCTTTGAGGGGTGAAAAGAGGATTTGCACCGGCGCGGTTGATTGGTTGCGCAAGGTAATCTGGAGGAATTGCACCGAGCGCCTGATAGACATTGGAGAGGTGTTTGCGGTAAAGCTCATCAAATTCGCGGTCATTCGCGGAAGAATGTTCCGGCCCGTACCACCAATTCCAATCGCTGCCTTCGGCAATCAATAATTCTTCGTAGGCCAACTTCGCTTGTTCCGGACTGCAATTCGGAGAGACCCGGGAATAGAAACTCCGCGCGTTATAGAGGAAATCCCAGGCGCGATTGTCTTCCCGCGCGCCAATCCAAACGTTGAAATTGGCACGAATCCATGAGCCCGGGACCAGCGAGTTTAATTTTTCTACATTGCGATGCCGTTCGATGGCCTCGGAAACGGTAACCGCCTGAATACCTGGATCTTCGTTGAGGCGACTATAGAAGCGCCGAAGGAATTCCCGGCCCGACCTGGCGAAGTATTCCCATGCGTTTTCGCCGTCCAAAATAATAGAAACCAATGCATAGCGTCCGCTGTTGAGGACCGGCTTCGCGGCGTCTTGAATGCTGCTGATAAGGTGAGTCGCGGCGTCCTGCGGCGGCATGCCGGAGTAAACAAATCCGATCAGATCGGAAATTGTATGATCGCGAAAAATCAAATGCATGGCTGTACTGTCGTTTTCGTAGCGGTACAGGGTATAAAGCTTCCGGGCAGGTTCCTCCGGCAATCGCCCCGAACCGTCGCGGGAGAACGAGATTCCCAGAGTTCGGCCCAACACTTCTTCATCGGTGGCCATCCACTTCACGTCGAGAGTGGAGGCGATGCTTAACACCTCCTCTGAAACGCTTCCCTCCGAAGGCCACATACCTTGGGGCCTCATTCCAAATACTTCCTGATGGAGATTGAGTCCTCTTAGGATTTGCTCCCGGGCATCTTCGGGATGGCGGAAACGGTTTTGGGGAAGTGAGAGTCCAGGTGCGGAAACGGCGCCTATATTGGTATCGCAAAGCAATGGAAGAATTGGATGATAAAAAGGCGAAGTCGAGACTTCGATTTGTCCCTTTTTCGCAGCGTTCGAGTGTGCGGGAATCACTTTTGCAAGGAGTTCACGCTGGCGGCCAATGATGAAGCTCTGATCTTCGAGTGAATAATTCCGGCCTTTGGCAATCAGGGCCGCGACATCGGGATCTTCTAGAAAAAATTCGTCGAACCATGCGATCTGTGAAAGCACCTGGAGGTCTGTAAAATCCTGCGCGAGAAAATATTTTTCTGCGCGCTGGGGGTCGAAACCCGTACTGCGTGAGGTTTCCCACAACTCCTGGTATCGCGGATACCGCGCGATCATGTTCGACTGGTTGGCTTGAAAAAGATAACGCAACGCGAATCTGCGCTCCTCTGGAGTTAAGTCCCTGGCGGGTTTGGTTGCAACATCGAGAAATGGATCTTGTACCGTTCCCGATACGTAATCTTGAATTTGGGTTATCAGCGACGGCACCAGATTGAAAGTCTGGTGAACTTCGGGGAACTCATCCAGCAGTTTCACCATTCCGTAATAGTCTTTGAGCGCATGCAGACGAACCCACGGGAGCCGGTATTGGCCCGTCACCAGATCTTTGTAGAATGGCTGGTGCTGGTGCCATAAAATGACCACGCGCAGAATTGGCATTTAGCGAGGACCCTGACGGTGAGGTGAAGAAAGAGGCAACACGCAGTTTAGCATTGTCATTCTTTAAAGAATAATGGCGAAGGTTGAAGAATCTCACGGCTAGCGACTCTCCGATACACTAAAGGACGCATCTCAGTAAGCTGATTTTTGGATAGTCCGTTCTTCCGACTGGAAATAAGAAACCGCGATCGCTTGAAATGAATGAATCTACCCCAGCCCTGGCACCGAACAGCGAAAGAAAACCCATTCTCCTCAGCGATCAGGACGTTTACCTGTTTAACGAAGGCCGTCAGTATCAAGCCTATAAAAGTTTGGGCGCTCATCTTACTAAAGTAGGCGACGAAAGCGGGGTCGGGTTTGGCGTCTGGGCTCCTAATGCCAGGAAAGTTTCGGTAATTGGCAGCTTCAACGGATGGAACCCGCGGTCGCATCCCCTTCATCCTCATGCAAGTTCCGGCATCTGGGAGGGATTTATTCCGGGCATCACGAAGGGCGCGACTTACAAATTTCATGTCGCGTCGAACGAGCGGGGATACAAAGCCGACAAGATGGATCCTTTCGGAATTTATCACGAGGTAGCTCCTCGTACCGCGTCGGTTATATGGGATTTGGACTACGAATGGTCAGATCAGAAATGGATGCAGCAGCGAGCCGAAAAAGATTCGCTGCAAGCTGCGATTTCCATTTACGAAGTGCACCTCGGCTCATGGATGCGCGTGCCCGAAGAAGGGGCGCGTTCGCTAACGTATCGGGAAATTGCGCCCCGGCTCGCCGAGCACATGGAGCGCCTCCGGTTCACGCACGTCGAGTTTTTGCCAGTCATGGAACATCCTTTTTACGGTTCCTGGGGATACCAGACCACTGGCTACTTTGCTCCGACATCACGGTACGGAACACCTCAGGATTTTATGTACTTGGTGGATTACCTTCATCAACGCGGTATCGGCGTGATCCTCGATTGGGTTCCATCCCACTTCCCTTCCGACGAGCATGGTCTCGCTTATTTTGATGGAACGCATCTGTTTGAGCATGCAGATTCCCGCATGGGCTTTCATCCCGACTGGAACACGTATATCTACAATTATGGCCGCAATGAGGTGCGCAGTTTTCTGCTTTCCAGCGGAATGTTTTGGTTAGATCAATACCACGTTGACGGCCTTCGAGTAGATGCGGTTGCATCCATGCTTTACTTAGATTATTCGCGCAAAGCCGGGGAATGGATTCCTAACAAGTTTGGCGGGCGGGAGAATTTGGACGCTATTCAGTTCCTGAGAGAGCTGAATCAAGAGGCATACAAGTCGTACCCAGGCATTCAAATGTATGCGGAGGAATCCACGGCTTGGCCTATGGTTTCGAAGCCAACCTATCTGGGCGGCCTGGGCTTCGGAATGAAATGGGATATGGGATGGATGCACGATACACTTCTTTACTTTTCGCATGATCCCATTCACCGGCAGTATCACCAAAGTGCGCTAACTTTCCGGATGCTCTATGGATATACAGAGAATTTCGTTTTGCCTCTGTCGCACGATGAAGTAGTACACGGAAAAGGGTCGCTGCTCGACAAAATGCCCGGCGATTTATGGCAGAAATTTGCCAATCTTCGGCTGCTGTTTGCCTATATGTTTGCCCAGCCAGGGAAAAAGTTGCTGTTCATGGGAGACGAAATCGCACAATGGCGGGAATGGTCTCATGATCGCAGTTTAGATTGGGATTTGCTGGTACACGCGAGCCATCGAGGGATACAGAACTGGGTGGAGCAGTTGAACCGCATGTACCAGAGCGAACCTGCGATGCATATTTTTGACAGTGATCCGGCTGGATTTGAATGGGTGGATTGCAACGACAACGCATCCAGCGTGCTTTCACTTTTGCGGAAGGGTAAGTCGCCGAAAGACACCATTCTCGCAGTTTTCAATTTCACACCTGTGCCACGGCAGCCTTACCGGATCGGAGTTCCTTCCGGGGGGTTCTGGCGGGAGCTTCTGAATAGCGACGGGCAGGAATATGGCGGAACGGGATGGGGCAATATGGGAGGCAAGCAGGCCGAAGCCGAGCCTCTTCATGGGCGTCCGTATACCCTTACGCTGACGCTTCCGCCGCTGGCCGGAATCTTCCTAAAAGCCGAATAGATGGCAGCGTGCCGATTGGGCGGCATGGTTAAAAACATGCCGGTTTTCCTTGCGCGGAATCGGTGATGAGTCAGAACCACTCTGAAAACGCTTCCAGGGAAAGTGCCACAGGCCGGCTGCTCGCCATCTCACTGAAAACATGCTGGGTTTTTGAAAACTTATGAGCCCGGGATCGCCCGGGCTCATTAATCAGCAATTTCACAGTAGGAGGAGGGCTCAAATTCCTCTTCGCCGGAGGGGGTCTGCGAGAGGATTGCCTTAT
>JBOGLB010000395.1:0-2738 GCA_050745965.1 Terriglobales bacterium
GGCTAATGCCATGCCCAGGTCTTCGGCTTCGGTAATTCGAAACAACGTCAGAATTCGCTTCTCGCCGGCAGTCCTTTCTTCTTCGGCGAGGGCGAACAGTCCCGGCTTACTGGGAGCCAGCAAGACGCTGAAACTTGATTCACAGCGGGACCACTTTGACCACTGCAAACGGCGATGATCTACCTGGGTGGCTACGCCATGACGAGCAAGCGAAGCGGAAACCATGTGCGCGATGCCTTCCATGGAAAACTCCTGATAAAGTCCAGCGAAATGGCGAACACCCGACCAACGAGCGCATGCCACGGTTGATTGTCCAAAGTTGTCGCTCCCGTGGGGGATGTTCAGTCAAAGAGTGCCGAACCGGGAACGGCCACCGCATAAATCCAAGTCCATTTATGGAAATCGAACTCGATTCCGTTTCCTCCGGCAAATCTTGGAGGGCGTTTAATGAGCTTGGATGCCAAACAGTACTCCCGTATATGGGGCCTGTCAATAGGGTATCACTACATATTGTATCTCACAGAATTAACTGGGATGATACGTCGCGCTGACCCGATTTTCCACAGCGGTCAAGCTGAGGCGATGGCGTGGTATCCAAAGGGCTTCTTTCGAGACATCGCAAGATCGGGATTCTTTGTTAATTTCCGGTTTCGGTACGTTGAGGGCATTGCCACGTAAATGTCCTCGAAGATTGCTTTCGGTGCGACCCGAATCGTTCCATCGGAGGATTCGACGAGATAGTCTCCGGGATCTCCTCGATGTTCGCGCCCGAGCTTGTCGGTAAAGATGAGAGGGTCACTGAGTTGTTTGGCGCGAACTAAAAATCGCGTGCGGTATGTCTTCCATTCGTTGATCGTTTCGTTCGTCGTTTTCACCTGGCTTCCACCCTTGGGGGAGGGAAAGATTGATGTTTGAAATCCAATAGTTCGAGTGGCTGGTTTTCGGTTGAAGTGAGGACGAATATACACCCGCGCAACTTACAGTTTTGGTGCAGAGGGTGGAATTCCGGAATGGGAGTCCCAGAAGGGACTGGATGTTAGAAAATTTCTGGGGAGTTGGCGTAAGCCGCGATGGGATGGGCTTTTAGTTTGCTCGAAAGGGGTAGAAACAGGACAAGCGATTTTTCGAAGTCGTCATTTCCACAGAGATCGCACAGGAAATGCAGATTACAACCTGCCTCCCAAGATTTTCGCTACGTCTTTTATGCGGCTTGGTGCTGCCATCTGTAACCGCGCGGGCGAGGGTGCCCGCGCCACACAAGGCACGCGGCAGGTGAGGACACTTGCCTCTACGTGTTTCGGGTGATGAGCTTTCCGTTTTCTTTCACGTCTTGAAGCGAGAGTCCATTCACGTTTTCAATCACATCTGGTTTCGCCACCCCGTTGAAGTCGCAATCCACGATGCGGACATTTTGAATTGGCGCGTCTTTGAATCCGCGCAGATATAACGCATATCGTGCCTTTTGTATTTTCAGATTACGGATCTCGACGTTGCGCGTAATGGGAGGGAATTTGCCGGCATCAGCTTCCTCATAAAAATAATCAACGGAAAACGCAGCCAGGACGACCTCGCCAACCTCGATGTTGCGGGCATAGATATTTTCGAGCAGGCCGCCTCGCATTGCGTTGTTCTTGATTCGCACGGCAATATCGAGGTGAGGGCTGTCCATGTGGCAGTTCTCGCAGAACACATTGCTGACTCCGCCAGAAATTTCGCTGCCGACGGTGACGCCGCCGTGACCGTTTCTCATGTGGCAGTCCTGGATCACGATGTTGCGCGAAGGAACATTTATGCGGCGGCCGTCAGCATTTCTGCCGGATTTAATTGCGATGCAATCGTCGCCCGTGTTGAAGAAGCAATTCTTAATCAGCACATCGGTGCAGGATTCGGGATCGCAGCCGTCGGTGTTCGGGCCGAAACTGCTAATGATGAGACCGCGCACGGTGACGTTGGTGCACAGCACCGGATTCACCTGCCACATGGGCGAGTTATATAACGTCACATTTTCGATGAGAACGTTTTTGCAGCGATAGGGTTGGATGAATTGCGGGCGCAGAAAATGTCCTTCACCAAAAACGCGCCGAGATACGGGCACGGCACGTTCGGCCATATCGAACAGCTGATTGCGATCGTTATTCTGTTCGGGAATGTCATTTTGATCTTTACGCGTGGCTTCGCTTTGAGCCGGCTGCGATGAGTTCCGTGGGGAATTTGGGCGCGGCTTCCATGACCACCAATGATCCTGATTGGCATTGCCGTCAATTGTGCCTTTGCCGGTGATGGCAATATTTTCCTGCTCGAAGGCATAAATGAGGGGTGAATAGTTCATTAGTTCAACACCTTCCCATCGGGTGAACACCAGCGGATATTTGCGCGTGTCGCGGGTGAAGCGGATCGTCGCTCCGTGGCTGACGTGGAGATTCACATTGCTCTTGAGAGTGATCGCCCCCGTCATGTATTGCCCGGGCGGCACAAGAACCCGGCCACCGCCAGCCGCGTGGCAGGCGGCGATAACGTTTTGAAAAGCCTCCGTGCAGTCCGTATGATTATCACCGACAGCGCCGAAGGACGAGATATCGAAGTCGCGATCTGGAAATGTCGGCGGTTGGATACGACGAAGAATGCCGGGGAGTTCCGCCCATGGATCTTCATGCTGGGCGATGTTGCGAGGAGCAAATAGAACTGGGGCCGCGAGACCGTTTTGCCCGAAGTACGGCAGCACAAGAAGGGTTCCACCG
>JBOGLB010000396.1:0-4804 GCA_050745965.1 Terriglobales bacterium
CTACGGGGACGGTCAATGCCGTCACTCGTTCAGGGAGTAACGCTAACAATGTCGGGGGTTTTTATGGATTCCGCGGCAACAACCTGGGGTTCGCAGCGTTCCCGGGCGGCCAGGACTCGTATTTCCAACGTAATCAATTCGGCGGCGATGTGGGAGGCGCCATTATTAAAGACAAGTTTTTCTTTTTCGCCAGTGCGGAACGCACGAAGCAGGACTTTAGAAATGTTCCCGCGCTTGATTATCCATTCAATGGCCTCGGCGCGAGCTATAACAATCCATTTCGCGACAACACAGTGCTCGGACGTCTCGACTGGGTGGGCCGGAATATGCGTGCCTTTTATCGGGCCACGTATGACGAAGACAGCGCGGTTGGGCCGGGAAACAATTACTCGCCTTTTCTAAGTCATGACAACACGCCCGGACAGGCCCTGGGAGTGGATTTCTAACAGGGCAGCTTCACTCACAGCCTTCGGCTCGGCTACTCCCGATATTCGAACCATCTGGGCTTGCCCAACGAGGTGGGGTTTTTCGATCCATCTCCCTCCATCAATATCCAGAATGCGAGTATTGACGTCGGACCAAATTCGTTAGCGCCCCAGTCAACCATCCAAAGCAGCAAGCAGTTCCGGTACGACGGGTCAAAGATAAGAAATAATCATATTTTTCGCTTTGGAGCATCATTCAACCGCATTGATACAGGGGGATATGAGGCATTGGGAAGTTTCGGGCCGACGGTGACCGGAACTGCAACATTTGCCAACGAGCAAGCAATCCTGGGAAATCCCAATGCTTACGCGCCGGCGCTAGTCGCGGGAGACCCGGCGGGAGCATTGGATAACCCTCTGAACTATCCGGTCGCATCAATCACCATCAGCGATGGACAGAGATTCTTCACCGAAAATTCCGCGTTCAGTTACCCCCGCGGCGGACTGACTGATAATCGCCTCGAGTTGTACGCGGGCGATGCATGGAAGGCGAAACCGAATCTAACCATAAATTATGGTTTGCATTACTTGCGTGACAGCGGTCTCACGAATTCCGATCTCGGCGGCGTTCCTTCGCTGAACGGATTTGGACCCTCGTTGGGCAATTCTGTTCACCAGCCAAACCTCAATTTTTCTCCGGAGCTTGGAATTGCCTGGGCGCCGACGAACAGTTCGACGACTGTGCTCCGCGCGGGCATCGGCCTTTATTACGACAGCAATCTCTCCGGCATTACCATGGCCGACCGCGCTTTGCGGCTCCAGCAGGGGCAGTACTATGCGCAACAACCTCTCTGCGGACCTGGAGAATACTCCGTAGTCGTGCCAAATGGCGCTCCTATCACAAGTTCGGATGGGTTGAGCATCGCTAAACAGATTTGTGGTCAGCCGCTCAGCAGTGTCGTAAATGGAGTCGCGGTCGCGAAAGCCATAACTGACTTGCAGAATACCGTCCAAGCCGCAAGTGCGGTGGCAGGGCCAAATGGATTTTATGCAGGTAGCACGGGCAGCACGCTCGCGTCAATGCTGTCGCCAAACTATGTGAGCCCGCGTTCGCTGGAGATGAACTTCGGCTTACAGCATGAATTCGGGCGCGGCACTATTCTTTCTATTGATTACGTTCGCAACTCCGGAACCCACTTTCTATTGGGAGTGGATAGAAACCATGTTGGCGACGCAACCAATTTCGATTTGAATAACGCTCTGGGCGCGATTAATCGCACCCTTGCCGCCAATGCACCTTCCTGCGGCCAAGTGAATGCTTCGACCTCCATCGCCGGCATCAATTGTTATCTTGGACATGTTCGCGGCGCCAGCATTTCAGATTTTGCAGTCAACGGACTCGACAGCTCAGGAACGTTCGCGAATCCGACTGCGGCTTTTCCCGGCGACAATCCAAACCTCGGCCAAGGATTATTCTTTGAGCCCATCGGAAACTCCCGCTACCGGGCCATAGACATTTCGGTACATTCAGCGATCGCTCATCATCTGCGTGGTGGCATTGAAACCGTGAGCGTGCAGGCTGCGTATTCGTGGGCGAAGTTCCAAAGTAATGTTGCGGCGGGCGGCGGGCCTTCTGGTAATCAAAGCGCTGTGCCCAATGCCGCCGATTGGGACAATCCCAACGCTTATTTCGGGCCATCGGGACTGGATCGCAAGCACCAGCTAACCTTTGGGCCGGTGCTCGGATTGCGCTACGGATTCCGCCTGAGCATATTGGGACATCTCGATTCTCCTCTCGCGCAAACTCTGTTTCTTCCTCAACTAAACGGCGGAGGCGCGCCTGGCGAAATTTTTCGCACTGATGTTAGTGGAGACGGTACCGTTGGAGATATTCTCCCGGGATCAAGCATCGGCGGATTCAGAAGTGGAACAGCAATCACCAATCTCAACACATTCATCAGCGGTTACAACGCGAATGATGCGGGGCATCTGACGCCCGCCGGAAGTGCGCTGACTACGAATGGTCTTTTCACGCAATCGCAGCTGCTGCAATTGGGCGCAGTTACTCCCCAGCTTGCGAAGGTTCCACCGAACACAGAACCAACATGGCTGAAAACTGTGGACGTAAGATTGTCGTGGCCATATGTATTCAAAGACCGCCTCACCATCGAGCCCAGCATCTCCGCTTTCAACATATTCAATTTCGCAAATTTTGACAGCTCAATGAATCGGTCCGGCGGCATCCTGCAGCCCGCCACGACATTTCCGACGAATGGAAGTTTGGGTTTGGGATGTGGAACCGCTTCGTCGTGCCAGTCGGCGAACAGGGTCGGTCCGGGTTCTGGAGTATTCTCGCTCGGTTCTGCAAGGCAACTGGAGTTGGGTATTCGCCTCACATTTTGAAAATCCGGCCCACCATTGATTAGGTTAAATACTCAGGCTTTAAGCCGGCGGCGTGTAAAATGCGGGTATGTCGTTTCAGAACACGCAAGGTCCTTCCCGCAAAGGTAAGTCACCGCCTCCGGATGAGACATCGGAAGAAGCCGCTTACCTAAAATGGCTTGGTGACAAACAGAAACCAGTCTGCATCAAGCTCGCCGATGGCGAAATGGTTCGTGGATGGATTGAATATTACGACCGCAACATGGTCCGGCTAACCCGCGAGACTCAGCCGAATCTTTTCATATTCAAGCACGAAATCATGTACATCATGGAAGACACGGGTAAGCGCGGTAATTCCTGATTTTCCAATTCCGATTTCCTCAACTCTCGAAAGGTTGCGCGAGCAAATCTTGTCGAACCATCCAACCAATAATTTTGTTTCGAAGGCTGCGGAGATAGCCCGCGAAGCCGGTGCGTTGCTGATGGATTATTTCCGCCAGAGAGTCGCCGTCGAATATAAAGGCGAAGCCGATCTTGTAACCGTGGCAGATCGAGCGTCAGAAACTTTGATTCGCGACCGTATCCGAAGCGAATGGCCGACGCATGACATTCTGGGCGAAGAAGGTGGACTGACGGATACGGGCAGCGATTATCGCTGGTACGTTGACCCGCTTGACGGCACCACCAATTTTGCCCACGGTTTTCCCGTGTTCTGCGTCTCGATGGGATTGGAATACAAAAATAAACTCGTTGCCGGTGTAGTTTACGATCCCACACGCGACGAAATGTTCGCGGCTGAACAGGGAGGCGGAGCATTTCTTAATCAACAGCCAATTCATGTTTCTAAAATCGCCAACTTAAGCGAGAGCCTGATTGCAACCGGTTTTCCCAGTCATAAGCGGCATAAGAATCCGAATATTTTTTTCTATCACCAGATCACGTTGCGCACGCATGGCGTGCGGCGCGCCGGTTCGGCCGCTCTAGATCTGTGCTCAGTAGCAGCAGGGCGTTTCGAGGGTTTCTGGGAATTTAATTTGAATGCATGGGACACGGCGGCGGGAGTCCTTATCGTCGAAGAAGCCGGAGGAAGAGTAACCGATTTTAAAGGAAGGCCTTTTCAACTGAACAGTCGTGAAACTGTAGCTTCGAATGCACTCATCCATCAAGCGCTGTTAAGAGAATTCGACCAAGTATTTTCTGGACAGGGTCTCGAACCTCTCCCCGATGTCCAGGTTTTCAAGAGATAGCGTCCATGCCCACGAAATCCGGCGGCACAAGTTCGAACGTGAAACCTCCCAAACGCCCCAAGAATTTCTGCTTCGCTTGCGGAAAAGACAATCCTCAAGGAATGCATCTGAAGTTTGTTCATGACCCAGAGCGACAGTGTTTTACATGCAAGTTTCGTTTGAGCAAACGCTACACCGGACCGCCCGGATACTGTCATGGCGGCATCATCGCAACAATCCTCGACGATGCGATGGGGAAGCTGAACAAGCTTAGGCAGGTCACCGCCGTGACCGCTCAAATGAAAATAGATTATTTGCGGCCGGTTCCACTGAATAAGCCACTGCGGGTGGAATCACGAGAGCTTCGCGTGCGCGGACGACGCCATTTTCACATGGCGGAAATAGTGAGCCAAGATAGAAAAGTGTTGGCGCGAAGTCGTGGCGTTTTCGTAGAAATTGATCCTAGGCGACTGGCAAAGTGAAGTAAAAGACTGATAAGTGACTTGGTTCCCCAACTCGAGTTCGACTTTGTGACCACCTCCGCGTCCGGGCTCGACCCCGACATTTCCCCGGCGGCCGCGGACTTCCAGGCTCCCCGAATCGCCCGTAAACGCGGAATTCCGGAGGATAAAATAAGGCAATTAATTCAACGACATACGTTGGGGCGCCAACTGGGCTTCTTGGGAGAGCCGAGGGTAAAAGTTCTGGAATTGAACATGGATTTGGACGGGCAGAAGCACTAATGGAACCATTTTTTGATTTGTCCTATCC
>JBOGLB010000397.1:0-2087 GCA_050745965.1 Terriglobales bacterium
GTCCACCATCGGAGTGAAGAAATCTACCGTCTGCACCAACGCCGTGCCGGAATTGATCTGATAAACCCCAGCATCGTCCGAGTGGTCGAAACCCACCAAAACATTGGGATCAGTTTGTTTTGGCAGCTTCGCGAGCACCTGATCCAGTATGGCCGGGCTAAGCTTGGCCGCGCATCCGCCAGCCTTGACTGTTTCGGTCAATCGAATTGGCTTCATCGCCTGCATGCCTTCGTTTATCTACGGGTGCAGCCCTCGAACATCTTGACTAAAAAGTTTCTTGTGGGATTTCTACTTCAGCGACACATCCGTCACCCTTATGTCAGGGTAGGCGCGATTCCACTCGGCACTGACATGCTCAAAGGTGAGCCGGAACTCCTTGCTTTGTTCAGGAAGAAGAGGCGCTTTGCTCAGATCCCGAGTGTCGGGATAGGGACCGCTCCTATCAAGTAAGAACACGGGAACATCTTCCGCTTGAGTCACCTGCCCCATCGAATCATGAAAGACGACGTGAACGGAAATATGCGTCACGCTCTTATCGCCTGTGTTAGTGACGGTCCCGTCAATGTATGTGAAATTGGCGCCCACAAAATTCTGCGCTTCACCCATCTTTAAGCCTGAAATTTTAATGTTCGCAATGTATGGTTGCGGGGGAGGAGGTGGCTTGGGGCTTGTCCGCAACAGCAGAGCGATAATTGCGACTACCACAATTACCAGCCCTATTCCCAGAATTACCGGCCGCGAGATGGACTCTCGCGGAACGGGGGATGGCTCCATGAATCCGCCCATGGGAAGATTGTACTATCGGCGGAATAGCGGTGAGGCTTTCCCAACGGATATCGCTTGAATCTCAATGCGATGCGGGACCGGCAACAATTCTTCTCCAACTTTTTTCGAGGTTTGGTTATTGCCTTTCCTGCATAAAAAACTTTGATATAACTTATAAGCTATTTCGATTTGTGCGCGGACCTAACTCTCAGTACCCTATCTGGTCGCTTTAAAGTCCCAACATCCAAAAGGCGCGGGCGAATTCGTCGTCGGCAATAAGGAGATCAATGGCAAACGAACTGCGGAATTTTTTAGCTCTGTCATATGACGAACTTGAAGACTTGAACCTAGAAGCAAAAGAACAGCGCATGAAGCGGGTTGCTCCAGGCAAGATACAGGAAGCCCGTCTCAAATACCTAACCGACGAAAAGCGGATCAAGGCCGTAACCGTGCTGTTCAGCGATCTGGAAGGCCGCCTTCACATGCTGGATTATGACAAAAAGTTCCTGATTAAGAGCTGGGACAATCTCACGTTTGATGGTTCCTCGATTCGCGGATTCACCGCGCAACGCGAGAGCGATCTTCGTCTGGGGATAGACTGGTCCGCCTTTTACTGGGCTCCCGCCGATTTTTTCGGCTCGGGCAAAATGCTGGTCTTTGGCGAAGTGATTGACAAGGGTGGATCGCCATACAGCGCAGACATTCGTGGCGTGCTAAAAGGCTTCGCGCAGGATCTCCACAAAGACGAGGGGTATACGCTCAACGCCGCGAATGAGATTGAAGGATTTCTATTTCAAGGCGCAGATGCGGAACAGAGCTACCACGAAACCGGGAAGTTCGAATACGTGAACACAGGCGGTTATTACCATTCGCTGCCCGGCGATCCGCTGCGCCAGTTTATTGATACAACCGCGGAAGTGCAGCGTGCCATGGGCTTCCAGAACGAAAAGGACCACCCTGAGGTTGCGCCTTCACAATTCGAAATCAACTACGGATACGGAGAAGTTGTGGCAGCGGCCGACCAGATTCAACTCTACAAGCTCATTTGCCGGCAGGTTGCGACAAGTTTGGGGATGACAGCTTCCTTCCTTCCCAAACCCGTGGTCGGCGTCAACGGCAGTGGCATGCATACCAATGTTTCGGTGAGCAAGGGCGGCAAGAATTTATTCTGGGATCCAAAAGGTGAAGAGAAGCTCAGTAAGCTGGGGTGGTCATTTGTTGATCGCATCCTCACGCATGGTCTGGACATTTGCCTTCTATTGAACCCAAGCGTCAATGCCTACCGGCGTCTTGACCCGCACTTTGAGGCGCCAAATCAACTG
>JBOGLB010000398.1:0-8405 GCA_050745965.1 Terriglobales bacterium
TTGCAGGATTCTCGACGATCTGCGGCCCCACGATCCAACCGTTCCACACGAAAGACTTCTGACATACGTTCAAGACCGTCCCGGTCATGATCGCCGCTATGCGATTGACGCACGCAAGATTCAAACCGAACTCGGCTGGCGTCCCAAAGACACGTTCGAAACCGGCATCCGCAAGACCACCGAGTGGTATTTGCAAAATGAAGCATGGACACGGGACGTTACCAGCGGCAGTTACCGGCAGTGGATGGCGAAACAGTACTCCGTTTAAGATGCTATCGTTAAATATCACTCACATTCATGTCCCCATCGAATTCAACGCAATCCTGTAATCACAAGGGAATAATTCTGGCGGGCGGTTCGGGCACGCGGCTGTATCCTGTGACCCACGCCGTTTGTAAGAGCCTCCTGCCAATTTTCGACAAGCCCATGATTTACTACCCGCTCTCCACATTGATGCTGGCGGGTATTCGCGACGTTTTAATAATCTCTACTCCGGATGACGTTCCAAGGTTTAAACAGCTTCTCGGGGACGGCTCTCGTTTCGGCGTTAGTTTTGAATATGCGGCTCAACCGCGCCCCGAAGGCATCGCGCAGGCTTTTCTGGTTGGGGAATCGTTTATCGGGTCTTCGAGTTGCACCCTGATTATCGGAGACAACATTTTATATGGCCACGATCTGGCCTCCAGCCTGATGAATGCCGGAAATGGCATGACCGGTGCGCGCATATTTGCCTATCCCGTGAATGATCCGGAGCGGTATGGCGTGGTCGAATTTGACGGGTCAGGAAAGGCCCTCAGCCTGGAAGAAAAACCTGCCGCGCCTAAATCGCGTTACGCGGTGACCGGGCTTTATTTCTACGACAACCAGGTTGTTGACATCGCCAAATCGCTAAAGCCCTCGGAGCGCGGCGAACTCGAAATCACCGACGTTAACAAGGAATACATGCGTCGCCACCAGCTCGAGGTCGTGGTTATGGGCCGGGGAATGGCGTGGCTGGATACCGGAACGCACGAAGCGATGCTTGAGGCCTCGCATTTTATTGAAACCATCGAAACCCGTCAGGGTCTGATGGTGTCCTGCCCCGAGGAAATAGCTTTTCGCTACGGATACATTACAGCGGAACAGCTTGAGGCTACCGCTGCCCCGATGAAAAACAACCGCTATGGCGCATATCTGCTGCAACTTCTCAAAGAGAAGGTATTTTGATCCGGTGACCGTCAACCCCCGCAACGTCTGCGTCAGAATTTTCGCGGTCCGGCCTTTCGAGGTCCGTCCATGAACGTCTCTGAAACTCAACTTCCAGACCTGCTTCTGATTGAGCCAAAGGTTTTCAAAGACTCGCGCGGATATTTCCTGGAAATCTACAACGAAAAGAAAATGGCGGAGATCGGTATCCGCGAACATTTCGTTCAGGACAATCTCTCCTGCTCATCGAAAAATGTTCTGCGGGGCTTGCATTATCAGATACAGCATGCTCAGGGAAAATTAGTGCGAGCCGTCCATGGCGAGATTTTCGACGTTGCAGTTGATCTCCGCGCCAACTCTCCAGCTTTTGGGAAATGGTACGGAACGGTGTTGTCGGAAGAAAATAATCGCATGTTGTGGATTCCGCCGGGCATGGCTCACGGTTTTGAAGTATTGTCCGGCACGGCACAGGTTCTATATAAGGCTACAGATTTTTACTATCCGGAATTCGAGCGGACCCTCGCTTGGAACGATCCCAAAGTAAATATCGAATGGCGATCAAAAGAACCGCCTATCGTTTCTTCTAAAGATGCGCTTGGCTCCTCTTTGCAACAAGCGGAGAAGTTTGAATAATAAGTTGGAGAAGACCGGTTCGCTACTATCGCGGCGTTATCCAGGTTGCTCCCGCTGTCGCGCGAATCGGACGCAATCCTCAGTTCGCTCAAAGTTGAACGGTCGGATATTGCACTTCTCGAACCGGGTCACCAACGCCCCGGCATATTGATCGCCAACTTCCAAATCTTTGAAATACCACCGTGGGGCTCGGACGTCTTTATCAATATCAGTATCAATCGCGCCTTCCCGATGAGATGGATCAGCGCCAACATAGAATTTATTCAGTCCTGCCGCCAAACCTGCGCCCGTGGCCTTGATGTAGGCTTCTTTGCGAGTCCAACAGGCAAAAAATCCGCCAGGTTGTTGAGCGGGATTCAACATCGTAAGTTCTTCAACTTCTCTTCTCGAAAAGAATCGCTCACTGATTTTCTGCCAATCCGGCACTGGTTTAATTAGCTCAACGTCAACTCCTATTTCGATGTTCGCAATCGCATAGACGGCTCGGTTGCCTGAGTGACCGAGATTAAAATGCACACCAGGATGGTTCTCCAGATATGGCTTGCCCTTTGGGCCATACTGAAAAACGAGCGCTTCCGGTTTGCACAAAATGTAGGAAGCAAGGATTGCTCTCAAAATCCCGCGGCCGACGACGAACGACCGCTGGTGCTCCTCGGCATGAAATCGAAGCGCCCGTCCCCGTTCATCGCAGGAAAGAGACTGCGTTAGCTCTTCGATGACCGGGCCAGTCGTTCTCATCGGCACGGTCCAGGTATCCACGCTATTCGGCGCTACGCAGAACTGATCCGCTCGAGGCAAAGAGCCGCCCACCATGGGGGGATCCTTCACGTTTTAATTTCGGATACCGAAGGTGTCCGGGCACCTGATAAAGATTTGCCGCAATTCATTACCGCAGTTTATCTCGATCCGGGTTTTCAAGATTGGATAACAGGTTCGGGGCTCTTATACGGTCACGGGATTACGACTTGGACCTGATTCGAGAACGCACTCTGTTTGCCGTTGGCCGCAACCGCCGCCGTAACGTAGTAATACGTGTGCTGCGCCTGCACTGTGGAATCCACATACGAAGGGTTGGAGTCAGGAATGGGATTGATCTGCGAATATTGGCCGCCCGATGCAATTGCCCGATAAATGTTATAGCCAACGACACCAGACCCGCTCGGATTCCATGACAGGATAACTTTGTGTTGAGTTCCGGGTGTCGCGTTGCCGAGCAGATACTCCTCAGCGATTAAACCTGGCGGGCCTTGGAGTGAAAGCGTCGCCGACGTGGCGCCGGTTGAACCCGGAGTGAAAGTTACCTGGAATGGCTTACTCTGTCCGGCCGCTATAGTTAACGGAAATGATAGCCCCCTCAATGCGAATTCTGATGACGTGACGCCTGCGGAGTAGATCGTCACCGGCGATCGCCCAGCCTGGAGTAATCCGGAAAGCGTCACACTGGTCGCAGCAGTCACATTGCCGAAATTCAGCTGAGCTGGCGCCACATTCAAGTGACCGGGGTCTAAGCCTTGTCCAGCAACTGGAATCGAGAGGCTTGCGCCACCTGTATCCACAATAATTTCGCCATAATTCGCCCCTCTTTGCCGTGGCTGAAATATGGCATTCAATGTGAGGCTTTCACCGGGCGCGAGCTTCGTGGGTAAGTTCAGTTCGGTCATCCCAAACTGTTTGCCGGAGATCCATAAGCGAGACACTATTCGGTTCGCCGAGCCATTATTGATCAATGTTATCGGGAAAAGCGCACTCGACCCCACTTGTACATTCCCGAAGCTCACCTTCTTAGGATTAGCGACCACTCCTCCGGAAGCTCGGCTTCCGTCAGCGCGAAGGACGAGGCTATTCGCCCGCCCGGTTATAAACGCAAAGTCAGTCCCCAAACGGCCGCTTCGCCTTGGAATGAAGGCAACTTCAATGCGGACACTCTCTTTTGAATTGATTTTCAGGGGCATTTTCAGTCCGCGAAGGGCAAAAATTGAGTTATTTCGCCACACTTTCGCTATCGTAACCGTGGACCGGCCATGATTTGTAAGCATGACTGGTTGCGTGTAGCTCTGTCCCGCTACAACATCTTTGAAATGCACGACCTGTGGACTGAGACTTAACGTTTCGAGCCGCGCATCACGCCTTGGCTGCAATGAGCCAGCGTTGATAGGCGCACCCCCAGTTGCAAGGGGTTGAAATAACGCCGTTGACAGGGCAAAAAAGCCCAAAGCCTTTCTAAGTGAACGTAGAGAACAACGCGCTTCCATGGCGCGTAGTGTCAAGGATAACGAGTTATAGGGGAAGGTCTCATTAGTACATTAAAAAAACTTTAGTCTGTTGAAAACTCGCGGCCGTGGCGGATTTGGCCTGGAGGAGACACTTTCCCTTCTCCGAACGCCCGCACTCGAAGGTATTAATTTGGCCAGCTTACGGCGACGGAATGACCGCCTGGACCTCGTTTGAGTGAGCGCTCTCGGCTCCCGTACTGTCAACCGCGGTGGTCACGTAAAAGTATGTCTGACCTGCGGTTACGCTGCCATCCCCATACGTTGTGGCCGCAGCAGGGGACGAAGTCAACTTGGCATACGGTCCTCCCGTTTGTGTGCCGCGATAAACGTTGTATCCCGCAACGCTACTACTGTCTGCGGACCACGAAAGCGCCACGTTGTGCTGGGGCGGAGCCGAGCCAGCGCCGCTAAGCGACTCCACTGCGGCGGGGGCTGTGCCGCCAAACGAAAGGCTGGCGGAGGCGGTTCCACTGGCTTGAGGCGTGAATGTTACCGTGAAGGAAGAGCTTTGGCCCGCCGGAATAGTGACTGGCAACTGTATTCCGCTAAGTGAATACTCAGAACCGCTAAATGAAGCGGAAGACACGGTTACGCTCGAACCGCTCGCGGCTAACGATGCTGTTAACTGCTGACTTTTTCCCACGATCACGTTCCCAAAATTCAGACTGGCGGGCGAAAGTGCCAGTTGGCCAGGGGCATTTGCGGACCCGGATAAAGCTAAATTTACCGTCGAATTCGAAGCATTCGATACGACAGAAATATTTCCCTGGGCGTTGCCGGTCGTTTGCGGAGCGAATGACGCGGAGAAGGTGACGCTCTCGCCAGCCGAGAGTGTCATCGGCAGGGGAAGACCGCTGAGACCAAATCCCGAGCCAGTTGCCGTGGCCCCGGTGATGGCAACCGGGCCCGCCCCGGAATTCGTCAACGTCGCCGGCAGATTTTGGCTATTGCCTGTTTGTACGGTTCCGAAGCTGATCGTTGAGGGCGCCGGCGTAAGTTGACCGGCAACAACGGCTGCCGTGCCTGACACCGGAATCACTAACGACATACTGGCAGGCGCCGACGTCAGGGCCTGATAGGTGCCTCGCTCGCCTGCTGTCCGCCAGCGAAGCATGCCGTTCAAGTTTATATTTCCGCTTACATTACCGGCCGAAGACCGGGTCACAATAAAAGCCGTGCTCTGATTAGGCTGAAGCAACACCGGCAAAACCGCCGCCGATAGTGCGAACCCATTTCCACTTGTTGTCGCGGTCTGAAGCCAGATATTGGTCGAACCGCTATTGGTAACCGTCTCAGTGATCCGGCTGGCGCTGGCGCCCCCAAAACTGATACTCGCGGGGCTCGCCGTTAATTGGCCGGGGTTGACGCCTATTCCATAGAGCGGCACTGTGAAGTAAGGAGTAGCACCATTCAGGGAGATCAGTAGCGAACCCGCAGCGTTTCCCGATGTAACCGCGGTGAAGGTAACCAGAACAGAAACCTGCTGACGTGCGGCGACCGTCAACGGAAAATTTGTACTGATTTTAAAATCAGTCCCCTCGACGCTGGCACTTGCGATGCTGATGGCAGCAGTCGTGGGGTTCCAAATGTTCTCGACCACCTGGGTCGAGCTGCCGACTACGACGTTTCCAAAATTCAGGGTAGATCGGCTGAGGACCAATTTTACATTTGACGAGGACGCCGCGGGTGAAACGCCAGACAATAAAGTGAGCGTTAAAGCGAAAACCAGAACGCTCCAGGCCGTACGGAGTTCTTTCACGGATGCCTCTTGCGGGCCGCATTCCACGTACATGCGACGGGGGATTTACATCAACTGACTGAGTTCCCACGAAACCGGAAACATCAAACAGCAACGCCAGTGTCCGTCTTTGTGGTAATACCGGCTAGGTCTCCGAAGGCCGAGAAGTGGTTAGCAGAGAGGCATGTAAGCCATTGTCCTATAGCCTTTAGCCTTTAGTGTTACTCGCCGGGAATGTCGAGGAACCGTGATCTCAAATGCAGACTGAGCGCGCTGAAATAGGTGGGTTATTAGGGCGCGGGGGATGTTGAGGCGCTCTGTTCTCAGAATCAGACTTTGGCGACAGTTCTGCCCAGCGCTGGGTCCTGTTCAGGACTCGATTCGAGGTTGCTCTCGGAAGCCAGCCATTCCACGAGTCTCTTGCGCGACTGCGCGGGCATGTCTAGAAAGCGAATCCCAGCGCCTCCCAATGTATCCTGCCAAACAATTTCAGCCTGAGCTTTAAGCAATTCGTTTGAGTCGGGAAGCGTGCACTCGAACCTTATTCGTGCCGATGAAGGCAACGGGTTGTCGGACCGGATCGCAGCCCCGGAATCACTTAAATCCTCAACCGAGACTGGCCTGTTCGTCACCTTTCCGTAGCTTACCTTTGCCTCAAAATCCACGCGCACGCGTTTGAAACCGCCGCGTCTTTCCTGCGCCATGAGATTACGAACGGCGCGCAATCCGTGACGAACCCGTTCGGAAGAAAGAGGCTTGTATAAAACAATCTGCGCCCCGCCTTGAAAAGCGGCACCGACAGCCGTCGGTCGTCCTGCAAGTATGATCCGGACCGACTTTCCGCAAGTAGAGAGGCTTCGCGCAGTCTCCAATAAATTCGTCGCGCCGTTAACTTCATCGTCGGCCACGATGGCATCGAATTTCCTGGCCGCAATTTCGCGAGCCGCGACCTGATGATCGTCAAAAATCTCGACATCCACTCCCAGGTCTTTGAAAACACGGGTTACCGTGCGAATAATGGTCTGTTCGCCGCAAAGTAGCAGTGCCGCAGGCATATAAGGCATGCTAAAAACATCGGAGTTCGCGGGCAAGTTACTGAAGTTCGCCTGAACGGCGGAAGGAAAATGCCGCGCTCAACTAAGCGAAATCCAGGACCGTGATTGCGCTGACTTTTCTACGGCATCCAGAACTTTCTGCACGAGGAGTCCATCTTCAAAGTTTGGATGAAATGCCTCCTTGCGTGTAAGAGAAGTTAAGAAATCGCCTAAGGTCGCGATGAACGTATGTTCGTAACCTATGCCGTGACCAGGTTTCCAGAAATTCTCCTCATAAGGATGGTCCGGTCCTGTCACCAGAATCTTGCTGTTTCCCTGCAAGTTTCCGGGAAGTGTGGCATCGTAAAATTCCATATGGTTCATATCTTCAAGATTGAAACTTAACCGGCCCTTCGATCCCTGAATCTCGAACATGTTTCGATTACGACAGCCCACTCCATACCTGCTGGCTTCGAAGGTGCCAACGCTTCCGTTCGAAAAACGAACCAGCGTCGCGACCGCATCGTCAACGTCCCGGCCGGGGACAAAAGTGTGCATCATTGCGTTCAGTTGCGCGATCGGACCGTTTAAGTACATGGATAAGTCAATTACGTGAGAAAGCAAGTCGCCAAGCGCTCCCGAGCCCGCTTCATCGCGCTGATATCGCCAGGCGGTCGCTTTGCCCGAACCATTCCCCGATTGATTCATATAGTTGGCACGATAGTGAAATATCTGCCCCAGCTTTTCTTCAGTAATTAATCGCCTGATGAATGCGATTGCGGGGACACGGCGATAGTTAAACCAGACCAGGTTAGGAACGTGGCTCGCCGCCTGCGCCATTCGTTCGGCATCGGCTAATGAAGTTGCCAATGGTTTTTCGCAAAGAACCATCTTTCCGGCTTGCGCGGCGGCGATAGCGATGGGCGCGTGCAAAACATTCGGCACAGCTACGTCCACGACATCCACATCAGGCCGGCTCACCACCTTCTGCCAATCGGTTTCAATTTCTTCCCATTGCCATTGTGACGCCATTGCGGTCAGCTTCTCGCGATCTCTCCCGCAAATGACCTTAAGGCCAAGCTGATATGGCGAATCAAAAAAATGGCCGACCTGATGAAAGGCGTTGGAGTGAGCACGGCCCATAAATCCCTGGCCGATCATGGCTACGTTCAACCTTTGTTTTTTTGGCATGGTTGCCCCGAGGGTGCGTCAATAAGATACACGAGGAAAGGGCGCATGCCTCCTCTCTCGGCCGGCTATTGTCTGGGATTGCTGGAAATTGTAACGATTGAGCCCCGGCCTAAAACTTGGTGTCACAAAAGGGAAACGCGAATTTTGCTCGAAACTTTCATAGCGTCCGAGGGTTTTTCCGAGTATCAGGCGAGATGGGAAGATGTGCGGTTTCATTGTGCAGGGCTTCCGCCGGAACGGAATACTTTGTATTGA
The DNA here is from genome assembly GCA_050745965.1 of Terriglobales bacterium. Lineage (GTDB taxonomy): Bacteria > Acidobacteriota > Terriglobia > Terriglobales > Acidobacteriaceae > PALSA-188. Next base: position 8,310 of record JBOGLB010000398.1, read on the forward strand.
GCCGGACTGTTGAAATGTACGATTTGTGATAAAACCCTCCTGTTGACTAGCCTGCGTCGAACGCTGGAGGCTACTCTGTGAGCAATGAAGACCAAC
>JBOGLB010000399.1:0-2709 GCA_050745965.1 Terriglobales bacterium
GCCTCAGAGTGTGTCCGAAAGGGGCAGTGTCCACAACGATATGCGAATATTTGCCCGATGCCAGCGCGTCATGAATCGCCAATAGCGCCGATACTTCGGCCATGCCAGGAAGCATCGTATCCAGCAAAGGTTCAATGTCTTCCCGGGAGAAAATTGATCCGGCATCAAGAATCTTGAGAATACTTTCCTTGTGTTCAGCAAGGAATTGAGCAAAAAGCTTCTCGAAATTAATTTGCCACACGTCGAGACTTCGAAAGCCGCGGCGGGGAACTTTTGCAGGCTTATCTCTCAGCGACAGCTGGAGAATGTCGGATAAAGAATGGGCTGGATCCGTGGATAGAAGCAGGACGCGCTGGCGAGGATTTTGCCGGGCTGCGCGAAGGGCGAAAGCAGCCGACACCGTAGTTTTTCCGACTCCGCCCTTTCCTATAAAAAATAACAGTCTACGCACCCGCCTATTGTAGCGATTGTCAATTTTGCAAGGACTCAGTTGCCAACCGCTGAAGATGCTGTAACATGTGCGATGCCGCGTTCAAGACGAAGCAACTGCGTCGAAGACGCATGTAAGAACGGCGGTCGAAGCTGTCCGGAATCTTATTTATTGAGGTGAACAGAGCATGGCCCTAGCCCCTACCCGCCCGTCGAATGTGGTAGCGCAGGAAGCTCCGAGAAATTACACGGGCCCCCTCGCCGTCGTCACAACTCTGTTTTTCATGTGGGGCGCGCTTACTTCTTTGAACGACGTGCTCATTCCACACTTTCAGCATGTTTTCAGTCTGAAGCTTGCGGTCAGCATGTTAGTGCAGACTGCATTTTTCTCTTCATACTTCGTCTTCTCAATACCCTCGGCGAAGATCATTGACTGGATCGGCTATCAGAAGGCAATGGTTACTGGGCTTTTGACTATGGGCCTCGGTGCTTTTCTTTTTGTTCAGGCAGCGAAAGTTCCTTCGTTCGCATTGTTTCTGACCGCCTTAATTGTTCTTGCTGCGGGAATCACTCTCTTACAGGTTGCCGCGAATCCTTATGTGACCGTACTGGGAAGACCGGAAACCGCGTCAAGCCGTTTAAATTTGACCCAGGCTTTTAATTCTTTGGGGACCACGATAGCGCCATGGATTGGCGGCTTTTTCATTTTGACAGCTGCCACGTCGGCAATGGCGGAAGACCCAGCCCAGCAAGCTGCATCCGTTATCAAACCTTACGTTTTCCTTGGCATCGCACTGGCATTGCTTGCCGTACTGATTGGAATTTTCAAGTTGCCAAAGATCGAATCGGCACAACATCACATCGGTCAGAAGGTTGATGATTCGATCTGGAACCATCCAAATCTAGTTTTTGGTGCGATTGCAATTTTCGTCTATGTGGGTGCCGAGGTTGCGATTGGCAGCTCCATCGCCAACTATCTCGCACTGGATAACATTGGGCACTTGGTTTCGCGTGCCAGTTTCCCCGACACTGCGCTTCGGTATCAGGAAGCCTTGCGCGCGGCCGCGAAATATATTTCCCTGTACTGGGGGGGCGCCATGATCGGGCGCTTCATAGGCGCGGGAGTCCTGCAAAAAATGAAAACCGGGCCAGTCCTGGCGTTTTGTGCGATCATCGCCGCATTGCTTGTGACAGTTTCGGTCTTGACCAATGGGCCAATCGCGATGTGGTCCATTCTGTTGGTCGGCTTCTTTAACTCAATCATGTTTCCCAGCATCTTCACTTTGGGTGTGGCTGAACTTGGTCCCCTCACAGGAGACGGCTCCGGCGTGATGATCATGGCGATCGTCGGCGGCGCGGCGATTCCATATATTGTGGGAAGAATCGCTGACATGATCAATGCCAAATCCTACGGAGGGGTAATTTGGGGGCAAGGAATTCATTATGCCCTGATAGTCGCCACACTCTGCTACTTGTATATTCTGTTTTATGCGGTCAGCGGATCAAAACCCAATAGTGCACGACATGCTAAGAATTAATAGCCACATAAAGGTACTGTCATTTCGAGCGGAGCGAGGAATAACATAGGAGCTGCGGGAATGCGGATTCGTCTTCTCTTCGTTGCCTTAATTGCCTGCGGTCTCTTGGCCCCCGCCGGGCGCGTTTTTGCGCAGCAGTATCCTGAGACCACGTACAACGGAATGCGATGGCGCATGATCGGTCCATTCCGCGGCGGACGAACCCGTGCCGCTACGGGCGTTCCCGCTCATCCCAATGTCTTCTACATCGGGGCGGTTAATGGCGGGGTCTGGAAGTCCAACGACTTCGGCCGCACCTGGAATCCGATATTCGATCAGCAGCCAACTCAATCCATCGGCGCTATTGCCGTCGCGCCTTCTGACGCAAATATCATTTATGTCGGCAGCGGTGAAGGTCTGCATCGTCCTGATCTTTCGGTCGGCGATGGAATCTATAAATCTACTGACGAAGGTAAGACGTGGACGCACCTGGGGCTTCGCGATGGCCAGCAGATTCCGGCGCTGGCGATTGATCCACGCGACCCCAATCGTTTATTTGCAGCCGTGCTCGGTCATCCTTATGGTCCCAACGCGGAGCGTGGTATTTTTCGCTCAACCGATGGCGGAGAAACCTGGCAGAAAGTTCTCTACAAAGACCAGAACACAGGCGGTTCGGATGTAGAGATTGATCCCGCGAATCCCGACGTGATCTATGCATCGCTATGGGATGTACGCGAAGGGCCGTGGGAAGACAACGACATAC
>JBOGLB010000400.1:0-2660 GCA_050745965.1 Terriglobales bacterium
GTCGTGAGCAGCGGCAGAATTCGAGTTGCACTGCCTAATGCAGCCTCGATGGAGATCGCGCTGCTGCCAAATTGTTTGCGAAGATAGCGGCGCCAAGTATCGGAATCAGCGTGCGGGTTATAAAGAAGGCGTCCCCAAACGCGATAGGTGTAGAGATATTTCTGCCAATCCCAGTGCGGACTCAAGGATTTGTCGGCGTAGGCACAACGGCCGCCGGGCAAACCCGATCCACGGCGGCCTTTGAAGGAAAGCGGCTCAAGCAACTCGGCACCATCGCCTCCGCCGAACCGGAAGGCATGAGCGTGAGCGATCGTCGAAATTGGATCGCCCCACAGCAGGAACCGGTGAGTGCCCGGCCAAATGCGATACATCACGCTGTAAGGACGCTCCCGCTTCAGAAAGTCGGCATATCCGTAACGGGTAAAGATTCTCGATCCGGTGCTGAGGGCGGAAAACTCGTCCGGCTTTAAATTTTCTCGCGGCATTTCCAGGTCGCGAATCGCCGCCTGGTGATATGGCAGTCCCATGTGCTCGGCCCAGTATTTTGGCGAGAGCTTGACTGGCATACGAGTAGCGAGGGCTTCGTCAATGATTGTCTGGTCGAGACCTTTGGTATGAAGATCAATCTCGACTCTGCGCCCGGATCGCGGCACTCCATCGAACACAGTTCTCCAGAACCCATAACTGCCTTCGCGTACACCACTCTCTGCGTGAGTCCGCAGCGTCACTCCGCTGATATCCGGACATGCTTTCAGTAATGCAGTCAATGCATCGCGGCAATATGGAGCGTGATTTCCAGGGGTGAGGCCTTCAATTACATAGTTTGGGTGCGAGTCCGGCCCCCATTCATATCCGTGAGTCCAGATGCCCAGTTGGAAATCAATGCCATGCGCAACTGCCTGACGACTGATGAATTGCAGCATCTCCAGATTTTGATCGCGTTCCGCCTCCGGCAAATTTACCGCCCTGACCTCGTAGCCCGGCACTGCGAGCAAAAAAGGATAAGCGAACAGAAAGTAGGCGTCCTCAACGTTATCCAGCGAATCGTAGCCGATGCCTAATGCTAGATGGAACCGGTTGAACCGCTGCGATGCGAGCATGGAAAAGTAAGCCGGCCACATTTCGCGGTCGTTGTACCAGGGCTTGTCTTCGACATCACTGACAAATAAACGTCCAACACTTCGAACCTGATTGAAAGGTTGCTCGGCGACCGGAGCCTGCGCCTTCAGTGCGTGAATTGGATCGTCCGAATACCGCACCCGGTCCGCTACCTCGAGGACTGCATACATCAGTCCACGCGCATCGCTGCCACACGCCAGCAGCATTGGGCTGCCCTTGTGAGTGGAAGGTACGAGCGCGAGGCACTCCGGCGCATTTGATACTGAGACGTTCGAACTCTTGAGAATCTTCGACGCAGCGGGAGTGTTATGGCTGGCGGCCATAATGCAGAAATTGGAGGGCGTACATTGATCCGGCGTATCGAAATGTCGAACAGTGCTGTCTCGTTGTTTGAGTGCCGCGGTGAGTTCTTGCACGGCCCAAGCGGCGGGAACGGGTGACACAGCCAAGTCTGCTGGATCAGCCACCACAGAGATCGTCGCGCCCTCGCCAGTCTTTGATGTGGCGGCAGCGCCTAGCCGGAGAGCGCCGACCGACAGTGCCGTCAGCTCAAGAAAATCGCGGCGGGAAATATTTTTCATTTTCACTTGTTATTTATTTATTAATGGTTTCATTTTCCAGCATTTCCTGGACCGCCGACGGGATAAATTCGCGGGATCCGTTGCTCAAGAGGGGGCAGCGGAGGAAAAGCGGCATGCGGCTCTGTCTGGTACCAGTAAGCAACAGAGAAATAATTGTCCGAGCGATGGTTGGCATGGCCATGCTCGATGGTGGCGCGCAATGATTTCGTGAACGTGATTGGAGAATCCAGATGAAAGCGATAGACCGACGACCGGCTTCCCGCGAATTCGTCGCCTTTGACCGGAGCTCCGAACAGACCGTAAGAAAACGCGTGGCTGCCAAAACCCCATGCGCCGAGAAAGTAGTCTTCCGATCCAGTTCCGTTGATGGAAGGAGTGCTCTCGCCATCCACAAAGAACATGTCGTCGCCTTCGCCCCACCAGTTGTCCTGATTTTGCAGCACGGACATGGTCACGCCGACGAAGTGCCCGCGCCCGGTGGCTTCCATCCAAACATAGTTGCCGTCACCATTTAAATTCTTTTTGTCATTTACCAACGGATCGCCGTCCGATTTCCATTGGTTGGTCCAACCCTTTGCGGGCGCGGCTTGACGATATTGCGCGTGGAAGTACAGCGTATCGGCGGGCAACGGTTTGGGATAAGAGCGATAGTCAATGTTGAAGTAAAAAGCGCTAACCTTCTGCGTTCCTTCGTTGGTCACGGTAATTCGCGCATGTTTCTGGAATGGCATAGGGAAAAAGCAGTTTAGAGCCTTGTCTGAGCCGACTGAAAGGGGAACGGATTGATAAAGAAAATAATCTCCGAGGCCGAGGCCGAAGAAGTCGCCAATAGGCGCTTCCACGCTCGGGGTTGCCTCGCCGTCCCAATACATGCGCAGCACCAGCGCCTTCAGATGATGCGGATCGTTACTTGCAAGGGTGACCCAGACATGGCTGACGAGGCCAGGGCCAGCTTCGTCG
>JBOGLB010000401.1:0-4272 GCA_050745965.1 Terriglobales bacterium
GGCGAGGGCGCGCATGCGCGGCGCGATGCTGGCGATCCCCGTGGTCGGCGTGCTGGCGCTGCTGCTCTCGGGCGCCGATCCGGTGCTGGCTCGGCTGCGCGACGATCCGAAACCGATTGCCGTAATGTAATTCGCCAGCGCGTCCAGCCACACGTAGATCACATGCTTGGGATCGTCGGGCACGGGGATGCCCCAGGAAAACGTGCTGCTGCTGATGGACAGGTCGCGCAATCCCGAGCGCACAAATGACGCCACCTCATTGCGCCGCGTTTCCGGTCGAATGAAGCCAGGATCGTCGTAAAGGGCGAGCAGCTTGTCTTGAAACGCAGAGAGCTTGAAGAAATAATTTTCTTCGTGCACGGTTTCCGTTGGGCGTCCGCATTCGGGACAAGGCTCGCCGGGACCAACATCCACGTAGAGCTCGTCATACACGCAATATTGGCCAGTGTAACTGCCTTTGTAGATGTAACCTTTGTCGCGGATAAGCCGCCATAATTCCTGCACGCGTTTCTTGTGACGGTCTTCCGTGGTGCGGATGAAGTCATCATTGCTGATGCCCATGCGCGCCCACAGCTTGCGGAATTCTGCCGAGATCTCATCCGCGTACTGCTGAGGACTCTTGCCGGCGGCCTGTGCGGCGCGTTCGATCTTCTGTCCGTGTTCGTCGGTGCCGGTCAGAAAAAAAGTATCGGCGCCGAGCATGCGCTGTCGTCGCGCGACGGCATCGCACGCAATGGTGGTATAAGCGTGTCCGATGTGGGGACGCGCGTTGACGTAGTAAATCGGCGTCGTGATGTAGAACTTTTCACTCATTTTAATCTGAGGAACATTCAAGCGAAAAACAGGCAGACAAGGATCTGAGATTGTTTGGAAAGGGCACCGCTTTCAGCCGTGCCGAAAACTGGAATCGCCGCGTTCACGGCACGACTGAAGTCGTGCCCTTCCCCGTCAACTCCTCCGCTGATCGTCTAACTGCTCCGCATTGCCTGACCTATCTGGTATTCCTCGCATACGCATTTAGAGCCGACTGCATAACTTCCTTCAGGGGCACAGCATTTTCCGCTGCGATCCTCCGGCAGTCTTCATATTCGGGAGCGTAATTTGTAATTGTCCCATTCATATTGGCGATTTTAATTCGCACATCGCCCCATTGGGTGGATACAGCCTCCCACTTTCGCGTCAGCGCCTGCCGTTGTTCGTCGCGCCGCCGGATGCCCAGCGTACTTGTTTCATTGAAGATCAGGCGCGAGAAGCGTTCCGCATCTTCTGGCTTGCACAAGACCGTCAACACCATTCCTGGGCGATTTTTTTTCATCTGCACCGGAATCCCGAATACATCGAGCGCACCCTCTTCCAGAAGACGATCCATTACGTAGCCAAACACTTGCGGATTCAAGTCGTCGAGATTCGCCTCAAGGACCGTGATAGTCTCCTGCGATCTTGAGGTTACGACCTCGGGGCGGGATTCGCCAACCGTCAATCGCAGGACGTTCGGATGTCCAGAGAAATCGTGGGTTCCCGCGCCGTAGCCGGATTTCTCAACCTTCATCGGTGGAAACTGACCAAAGCGAGTGGCCAGAATTCTTACGATGGCAGCCCACGTTGGGGTAACCAATTCCGCTTGAACGCCGGATGAATAAACCGGCCTATCATTTAATAATTCCAAAGTCGCCGGCGCTGGGATTGGAAAAGTCCCGTGGTCACACTTCACCGTGCCGCCGCCAACGTTCAACGGCGAACAGACAATCTCATCCGCGTTCAAAGATTCAGCTCCGACGGAGGCGCACACGATATCAACCATCGCGTCCACCGCTCCCACCTCGTGAAAATGTACCGCTTCAATATCCACGTTATGGATTTTTGCTTCTGCTGCCCCTAGGGCTTCGAATATCGCGACGGCTTTGCGCTTCGCGGAATCACTTATGTCCGTTGCCCGCAAGATAATTTCGCGAATTTCCTTCAACCCACGCTGATGTTCGTGGGAGTGCTTGTGTGGCGCGGGCGCCAGCGAACCTTGCCCATCAGTATGCTCGCCCTGTTGATAGGACTTTTCGTGGATGTGCACTACCAATGGCGCGTGAGATTTTTCGCGCGGCTCATCTGTTCCTTCCGTAGTTTGTACATCAACTTTCGTCGCACTGATGCCGCTACGATTCACTCGGGAAATTTGCAATCGAGCGCCGATATTCAATCCCGCGACCGCATCTTCAAAAGCCTTCGCGGGAATGCCGGCATCGAGCAGGGCGCCGAGAAACATGTCGCCACTGATTCCGGAAAAACAATCGAGGTAGACTATTCGCATGAGCTAAACCATAAACCACGAAGGACACGAAGTATCACGAAGGATGCCAACTAATTCAAATCCCCTTCGTGCGCGTTCGTGTCCTTCGTGGTGATCGCCTTTCATCATAAGGAAGGCTCAAATCCGCGTCAAACCTCGGCCTTCCATTTGCTCTGCTACAATCGCTATCTTCTTCGATCACTTTGAGGGACTCTTGTACCGCGACCTGGAACGCCGCCTGAGCCAGTACATTCGAGATTTTTTGCGGCGCACTTACGACCTCGATCTCCCGCGAATCGTCGTGGAACAACCGCCGCGGGTAGAGTTGGGCGAGTTTGCGCTGCCGCTGGCGTTTGAACTGGCGAAAGAACTTCGCAAGGCTCCCCGAAAAATTGCAGAGGAAATTGTAAGCGGCATCGGGCCGATCGAGGGATTCAATAAATTTGAGGTCGCCGGCGCTGGATATATCAATGTCCGCGTCAACCGGGAGCGACTGGCAGAGTCGCTAGGTGCCGATGTTAAACCGCAAGCCGAAGTTCTGTCAGGCAAGGTACTGGTCGAGCACTCCAGCATCAATCCAAATAAAGCGGCTCACGTTGGTCACCTTCGCAATGCAATCCTGGGCGACACGTTCGTCCGCCTGCTTTGTTTTTCTGGCAGAGAAGTGGACGTCCAAAACTACATTGACAATACCGGCGTGCAGGTCGCCGACGTAGTCGTCGGCTTTCAGCACATCGAGAAAAAATCACGCGGCGCAATTGAGCAACTCTCTCGCGAACCTCGCTTCGATTACTACTGTTGGGATCTCTATGCCCGCGTTTCGCGCTGGTACCAGGAAGACACGCAGAACTTGCAGGTTCGCTTGCGAACCCTGCATGAAATCGAGCAGGGTGGGAACGAGACCGCGGCGACCGCCGATTTAATTTCAGTGGCTGTCCTGCGAAGGCACCTCGAAACCATGGAGCGGCTGGATATCGAATATGACTTCCTTCCGCGCGAGAGCGAAATTCTGGCGCTGCATTTCTGGGACGCTGCGTTCGAAAAGCTTAAAGCAGGCGGCGTCCTGTTTTTCGAGAACGAAGGCAAGAACAAAGGATGCTGGGTGATGCGTCGCGGCGGCACGGGGCCTGTGGCTCAAATACTCCTGTCCGCGAATGACGGGGAAGATCAACCAGACGATGTCTCCGAAGAAGACCAGAAAGTAATCGTGCGCTCGAACGGTACGGTCGGCTATGTAGGGAAAGACATTGCTTACCACATGTGGAAGTTCGGATTGTTGGGGCGCGATTTCGGATATCGTAAATTTTTCCGCTATCCAAACGGCCACGAATGCTGGATTTCAACCGTAAGCGGCGAGCCGAACCATCCGCATTTCGGAGATGTCGCGGAAATTTACAACGTGATTGATGCCCGGCAATCGGAAGCCCAGAACACCGTGATTGACGCGTTGCGCGGCCTCGGATACAACGACCAGGCCGATCACTACACCCATTTTTCTTACGAGATGGTTGCGCTTACGCCACGGTGCGCGGCGGAACTCGGGTACGAACTGTCCGAAGAAGACAGAGGTCGGCCCTACATTGAAGTCTCCGGACGCAAGGGCTTTGGAGTGAAGGCGGACGACCTGCTGGATCGTCTCATCGCATCGGCAAAGGCGGAAGTTGACTCGCGCCATCCGGAACTGAGCGATGAAGAGCGATCAACAATTGCCACGCAAATTGGCGTCGGCGCACTGCGTTATTTCATGCTGAAGTACACCAAAGGCTCGGTGATTGCATTTGATTTTAAAGACGCCCTTAGCTTCGAAGGTGAAACCGGCCCATACGCGCAATACGCCGTAGTGCGGGCGACGAATATTTTCCGCAAAGCGGGAATTGATCCCCAGGATTTTGAAAAAGACGTAGCAAGGTACATACCTACGGGTAGGCTCGGGCAAGACGACATCTGGGAACTCTGGCTTGCCTCTTCAAAAACCTCTTATGTGATTGACC
>JBOGLB010000402.1:0-7255 GCA_050745965.1 Terriglobales bacterium
CTTCCAGGATGGTCCGAACTGGTCAGAGAGGAAGGTTTATCTGAACCCCGAGCGGAGGCCGTCGCTAGTGCAGGCTCTCCTCATTGATGATTCGCATTCCCAAAGGCGATAATAAAGGCGGTTGGCATGTCAAACATACGGCGAATCTCGCGCGGAAAGCGCAATCGCCGCTGATCCAGTGAAAATAAACTGCTTTCGGTGCGCTCGCTATGTATGTCTTGCGGTTCTGTTCTGCTTATTCCGCGCATCCTCTTCCGCCGAAGTTCTGAAGATCGTCGTTGATGACACCATTCATCCCATCACTGAGGAATATATCGCCCGTGCCCTGAACGAAGCTCACCTGCACAATGATCAGGCGGTTTTGATTGAATTGAATACCCCCGGCGGCCTGCTCGATTCCACTCGCGAGATCATTCAGAAAATTCTGGCCTCACCGGTTCCCGTGATTATCTACGTAGCTCCCAGCGGCAGCCGTGCGGCGTCGGCGGGCTTCTTCATACTGGAAAGCGCAGATGTCGCAGCTATGGCGCCGGGAACGAACACCGGGGCGGCCCACCCTGTATCCCTCGGCGGCGGAAAAATGGACGACGTGATGAAACAGAAGGTCGAGAACGACGCTGCGGCGCTGATGCGGTCTGTGGTGTCAAAGCGCGGACGAAATGTAGCGGTGGCTGAGAGCACGGTGCGTGAATCTAAATCTTTTACTGACCAGGAGGCTCTTTCGCAAAAGCTGATTGACTACGTTGCTCCCAATGAGCAGGATCTCTTCAAGCAAATGGAAGGCAAGCCGGTCAAGCGTTTTGACGGGCAGATAGTGAGTTTGCATTTGGCGGGTCAGCCGGTGCGTTTTTTTGACATGACCCTGAGGCAGCACATTTTGGCTTATCTGCTGAATCCGAATGTCGCCTTTATTCTGCTTGCAATAGGCGCGTTGGCGCTTTATGCCGAGTTCAACCATCCTGGCGCCGTGGTGCCGGGAACCGTGGGGGTCATTTTCATCCTTCTGGCAGTTTTCGCTTTGAATTTGCTTCCCACGCGGTTTGCTGCTGTGGTATTGATTTTTGCATCGTTCGCGTTGTTTGCATTGGAAGCTAAATTCGCCACCCATGGCGTCCTTGCGATCGGAGGAATTACGACCTTGACCCTGGGAGGATTGCTTCTAGTGGACGCGCCAATTCCAGAAATGCAAGTGCATCTATTGACGGCGCTGGCGGTGAGCGTACCAATCGGAATCATTACGGTTTTTCTGATGAGCATCGCCCTCAAAGCCCGGGCCAATAAAATTGTGACCGGTGCTCAAGGATTGCTGGGCGAAATCGCCCTCGCACAGACTGCCTTGTCTCCACTTGGAAAAGTCTTCATCCACGGAGAAGTTTGGGATGCGGTTTCTTCCAAACCGGTGCTTCCAGGTCAATCAGTCATTGTGCGGCGGGTGGATGGCTTACAACTGCGCGTAGATCCTGCGCCTTCGTCCCAAAGCGTTGTTCCTTCTCTTCCTTCCGACGCTGTCTGATCAACGTTTCCGGCATCTTGCGAGGCAACACAGTGAGCCGCCGAATGCGACCATCGGCCGCTAAGAATTGCGGTACAATCCGCGTCAGTACTGTTCTGTGCTTTTTCGGAGGGCTTAATGGAACTGGGATTTGGCTTCACAACCGTCGCTATTATTATCGTGATTCTGTACCTGTTGAGCTCCATCAAGATACTGGCCGAATATGAGCGAGGCGTAATTTTTCGGTTGGGACGGTTGCTCACCGCTGCCAAAGGGCCAGGAATCGCTTTCGTTTTTGCTCCAGTGGACCGCATGGTCCGTGTGTCTTTGCGACAGGAAGCGCTGGAAGTGCCGCCCCAGGACATCATCACTCGCGACAATGTCACATTGAAAGTTAACGCCGTGATTTTCCTGCGAGTCATTGACCCGCGCCGGGCGGTGGTAGAGGTTTCCAACTACGTTTACCAAACCTCTCAGTTTGCTCAGACAACGCTGCGGTCGGTCCTTGGCGAGCAGGAACTGGACGAGTTGTTGTCGCATCGAGAAAAAATCAACCTTCGCCTACAGACCATCCTTGATCAGCACACCGCTCCCTGGGGTGTGAAAGTTACGAACGTCGAGGTTAAGCAGGTTGATATGCCGGAATCAATGTTGCGGGCTATGGCAAAGCAGGCTGAAGCGGAACGGGAAAAGCGATCCAAGATCATTCACGCCGAGGGAGAGTTTGCCGCAGCGCAACGTCTGGTTGACGCAGCGGCATTGCTTGCGACCGAACCCGTCAGTGTGCAGTTGCGTTATTTGCAAACCCTGACGGAAATCGGCGTGGAGAAAAACACGACCGTGATTTTTCCCGTCCCTGTGGATTTATTATCGGGGCTTCAAAGGATTTTGGCCAAGCCCGAAGGCGGTGGTACCCCTGCGGCAGCCAAGATTAGTGCTCCGCAAACCTGAAAGAGGATGTAATGGTCATGGCCGCGTCTCAGGATACGGAAATCACGCTAGGCACTGGCAGAATGCTGGGACTGTTTTTCGCGCTGGTAATCCTATGCGCGGTTGTTTTTGCTATGGGATTTTCAGTGGGTAAAAACTCCGTAAAAATTCAAACTGGCGACTCGAGTGGTATGCCGACTGTTGTTCAGGCCGGAAAGAAAACTTCGCCGACAAACTCGCCAAGCGAACCACCCAGGCAAACCCCAGACATGACGTTTTACAAATCCGTAGGCCAAAACGGCGGCGATTCCGAACTGTCACCGGCCGCGAGCCGTACCACTTCACCCGACACCAAGAGCAATGCGGCAGATACAACTGCCGCTGCGCCGACAAATGGGTACTTTGTGCAGGTTGCCGCAGTCAGCAAACAAGATGACGCAGAGGCGCTCGTGGAGGCTCTAAAGAAAAAACAATACAACGCAGTCGCCGCTCAAACAACGTCGGACAAACTGTTCCACGTCCAGGTGGGACCTTTTGCCGACATCAAGGACGCCGAGAGTATGCGGACGCAACTGCTCAGTGACGGCTACAATCCGATTCTAAAGAAGTAAAAACGGACTAATCCGCGTGGAAACACAATTCGGGACACCCACTCCTACCAGCCAGCCATTCGAAAACCGTCTATCCAGCGGTAGCAGCGCGCGTTTTTTGTAATAGTCGGCGCGCTTGTGTAATCAGATCACCGACTTCGAAAGGCTTTACCAGGTAAGGAATATTTTTTTCTTGAAGAAAAGCGCGTTCTTCCGGTTCCGCAACACTTGAAAATGTGAACAGTACGCGAGATTCCAACCCGGGACAGTTCTTAGAAATCCAGGAATGTACTTCCTTCGGATTGCACCCTCCAGGCATCTTTCCATCCATCATGATGGCGTCGAAGCGACGGCTGATCAATGCTAGCTTCACATCCTCCCAGTTCATCAGGGTCACTACCTGGGCGCCAGCACCGCCGAGCACATCGCGTTCAAACTCGACGACCGCCTCTTCGTCGTCCACCAACAGGATTGTTCCTTCAATTACAATTTCGCGCCGCTGTAACGGCAGCGCGTAATCAGCCGTGACCGCTCTGCCTGCTGACGGTAGCCGCACTTCGATGATGGCTCCTCGGTCCGGCGAATTCCGCGCAGAAATGTCGCCTCCATGTTCCTTAATGATGCCGTAGCAGATGCTCAAACCAAGGCCGGTTCCCTTCCCAACGCTCTTTGTGGTATAGAACGGCTCAAAAATGCGCTTCGGCTCTTTAATCCCTCCGCCAGAATCTTGAACCTCGATATGAACGCAATCTTCGAGAGTATAGCCGCGCACCTTCAAACAATTCGGCTCTCCCGATTCGAGCATGGCGTCCACCGCATTATTAATGATATTTAGAAATACTTGCTCAAGCTGATGAGAGTCGCCCGTCACTGCCGGTAATTTTGCTTCAATGTCGCGTTCAACTCTTATGTTATTGACTCTCATATCGTAGTCACGGAGCGCCAACGTTTCATCCAGTACCCTGTAAATGTCAATTTTTTGCTTGTGCGGCTTTCGTTGGCGCGCGAACGAAAGCAGGTTTTGCACAACCCGATGGGTTCGCTGCGCTTGCTTGAAAAGTTTTGCCACAAAGTCGCTGGCGCGTTCGCTCAATCCTTCGCTCTCGAGCAACTGCGCATATCCAAGAATGGCAGTCAAAGGATTGTTGAGTTCGTGCGCAACGCCCGCGATCAACTGACCCACGGCGGACATCTTTTCGCTCTGCAAAAGCTGTTCCTGAGTATGCCGCAGATCCTCATAGGCCCGGCAAGTCTCTTCGTATAACCGCACCTTTTCTATGGTGGTTGACAGTTGGCGTCCGATCGCAACCAATAAATTTTCGTCGTTACTGGTGTAGTCGCGGTCCTGTCCACTGCTAATGCCCATCATTCCAATTGGATTATCTTTTCCCCACAGCAATACCCAAATCCATGAGCTTGATCCGTCACCGCGAACGAACTCCGCTACCTCAGGCGGAAGATGCGTGAGATAGTCGGAAGTGATTACTTCAGTGCGGGAACGTGTGACAAGTTCACCGAAGCCGCTCTCAAACTTTAGCTCTGCAAGGCCGACCCTGCCGGCGGCGGTTCTGCCCCATCCGGCCCGCCGTCGAAAGGTTGCAGTGTCGGAATCGCAGAGATAAATGGACCCCGTCTGCGTGTCCAGTAAAGAAATGACCTGCCGGAGGGTGAGATTTAGAATTTCATCCAGATCGAAAGACTGGGTCGCAATTACAGCCATCGCATTCAAAGCATTCAGTTCGCGGTTGCGCCGGCGAATCTCATCTTCAGCCCGCTTTTTTTCTGTGATATCTAGAAGAAACCCCTGATAACGTTCAATTTTGCCGTCTGAATCCCGGGTCGCGAAACTGCTCTCTACGGCAGTAAGCAATGTCCCGTCTTTCCGGCGCAATGTGACTTCAAAATTTCGGACGTAGTTATGAAGCTCCACTTCGCGATGAAAGGCTTGGCGTTGCTCTGCTGATGCGTGGAGCTGAAGATCAACGTTCACCGCCATTAGCTCCTCGCGGGTGTGGCCGAACATACGAACAAAGGCGTCATTGCAGTCGAGTAACTTGCCTTCGGGAGTGGCGACAAAGACCCCCTCCTGAACCTGCTCGAACAGTTGCCGGTATTTTTCTTCGGCTACGCGGCGGTCGCTAACATCGCGAACCACGTGGATGGTTCCCTTTTGTTTGGCGCCCTGTTCCAGATAAGAAGAAGTGGAAACCATCGAGAAGCCGCCAAAACAGGGATCAGTTCCTTCATGAAATCCGTCCTCAGCGTCGCCGCAATATGGACACTTGCTCCAATGACCCTGACCCTGAGGAAGCACCTCCTCGCAACACTTCCCAACGACATCTGCGGGTGCCTGCACGAGCCGCTGCAACAAGGCGCGATTCGCCTTCATGATGCGGAAATCTGAATCGTGCAGGAGAACAAAATCCTGGATGGAGTCGAACGTATTAGTCCATTGCCGGTGAGAGCGCAAAATCTCGTCCATGAGCCGCAAATTTTCCACCGCAAGTCCCAGCTGGTGAGCGCTGTTGGCGAGAAATTCAAGATCTTCAGAGGCATAAGCGACGCGGTGACGGCTGCCTAGCACCAGGATGCCAATGATTGACTTCTTCCCGACGACAGGCATGACCAGGACGTGATGAAACCGCTCCCTCTTGAAATATGGACGAATATTTTCCGGCGCGGCGGAAGTTTCAACAACGGTGGGGGCAACGGAGTTCAAAATACTCTTCAATACGTCGTCAACAGCAACCCCGTTTCGATCCTTAAGAAATTCGTCAGATAGGCCGATCTGTTGGACAAGCACCAGCTTGTCTCCTTCCAAAACCCGAAACCACGCGGCCTTGGCCAACAATAAGCCCTTCAATTTATCGAGTGCAGTGAGAAGCATCGGGCCATCTTGTTGTTCCCGGGTGATGCTCGTGGTTACGGAGTTAAGCACCCCTAGGCGGAGGGTTCGCTTCTGAGAATCTTCAAAAACCACTAACAAGATGCTGAATCCGAGCAACATCTCGATCATGTGCGTGGAGCCCGGGAGGAAATACCGATTTATGGGAATCCAATTTAGGTGCAGGAACACCATGCTGAGGCAAAGCGCCCACGGCCCGATCTCCCATCGGGCGCGCCGAAACCGGAGGAGTTGAATTGCGGCAGTAAGGGCAACGATACGATAGGAAGCCTCCAGCACGACGCGGAGAGCGAATGAATCCGGCCGCCATAACGCTCGCCATATTGTGAACACAACGAGTACTGCCAAAGTCGGAAGTAGAAACGAGACCAACCTTTGCACACGAGCATAAATAAATATTGCGGCGGCAAAAAGGCAGACCGCCAGCACAAATTCAGCTTGTGAGATCGCAACCATATAGCGCTGCTGCAAGCCTATGGATGCCGTGCTCATGGAGAGCAGATATGTCAACCAACCCACAATCCAGGTAAGTAAATAGCGCTCGCGAAAGGTACGAAAGACCAGCAAACTTGCAGCCAGAATGACCAGGCCGCTCAGTTCGAGGTTCGGCAAAATAAAGTTTGCGGAATTCCAGCCATGAATGGCAAAGATGTTCATTGCGAGGACAGGCCTACACCTCTTCTTTTGATAACATGCTTCGGCGCGCGGCCACTGTCCTTTCCACTACCCCCCAGTTACTTTCGGTATCAACCCCTTAAGATAGAATTGCCTTAGACTGTAATCGCCCATGCCCGTAGACCGCATTTTGATCGTGGATGATGAAGAGGCGATTCGGGAGATCGTCTCTTCAATGTTGACCGCTGCGAATTACAAATGCAGCCAGGCAGGATCGGGTTTGCAGGCACTGGCATTGCTCGAATCAGGGGAAGAGTTCGAGCTTGTGCTTTCCGATTTGATGATGGCCGAGCTTGACGGTATCGGCCTGCTGGAGCGAACGAAGGAACGATTTCCAGACCTGCCGGTAGTAATGGTCACAGCGGTGCACGATATTTCCGTGGCGCTTGCGGCGATCCGCAATGGCGCCTATGACTACCTGTTAAAGCCGTTCGAAAGGGAACAGCTACTCGCTACCGTGAGGCGCGCTCTGGAAAATCGCCGCCTAAAGCTGGAAAACCGGGCTTATCAGACAAATCTGGAATCCCTGGTTACCGCAAAAACTGAGCAGCTTCGGAAAGCGATCGGCACGCTCGAACGGTCCTACGACATCACTCTTGAAGCATTGGGCGACGCGCTCGACTTGAAAGATGCCGAGACTGAGGGACATTCCAAGCGGGTTAC
>JBOGLB010000403.1:0-3210 GCA_050745965.1 Terriglobales bacterium
TCCACGACTTTATCGTTTGCGAAACCGCAAAAAGGGCATTTCATGGTGGCTTGATAATGGGTTGCGATTGATTGTAACAGGGCTGAATTATGCGTTCTGTCAACCTTGCTTGCTCTTCCTCGCGTCCTTCCTGGTTATTGTTTTAAGACTTTTCAACCACAAGGTGCACGAAGGAAACCCAGTTGGCCGGGCCATGACGCGGAGCACAATTAAGACGGTGACCTCGCGATTTCGCTTTCCTCATTCAAATGACTCTCGTCCGACAGCCGCCGCAGCGAAAGCCGCTCGCGATGCGCAAGAGCGAGACCGAGAGGAACAATAGAAACAAACGTCACCAGCCAAAGCAGGATGCCGCAACTTGCCGCAAGTTCGTGGGACGCTCGAAAAACATATTGCAGTGTGCCTATGGTTGCCAACTGCGATACGCCTCCGACTCCAGGCAATTGAATCATTGATCCCACCATGCTTGAGGCCATAAGCAGAGGAACATCCGCCAAAGGACGGCTGAGCGATTCCGTACCATAAGATTGCATGACCTCCCAATAGGCCAGCGCAATCATGCTCCACATTGCCAGCGATACAGCGATTAATTGGATTAGGGCCGCGAAGTCGTGAATCGTATTCAGTCCGCTTCGGAATTCACGGATGCGAAGCGCAATATGATGGCCCAAATTTGAAGCCAGATGCGAGAATCGCCGCTCCACCCAATCCGCCACGGCTTCGCCTTTCAGTGCAACCAGGAACACCCCACAGATCAAGCCCGCCACAACAACGATGATAAAAAGACCGCCTTCGCGGAATCGTTCGTAATAGCTTAGATGCCTGGGGGCGTCGGCAAAGAAAATAGCTGAAATCAGCAAAATCGCAAATGCTCCGACGTCAAAGATCCGTTCCACTGCCCATACCGCTATCTGGGAGGAAAACGGCAGGCCGACCTTTCGTGCGATGAGATAGGGCCTGATCATCTCACCCGCGCGGCCGAGTAAAGCCAGTCCAGCGAAGCCGATGATGGTGGGATTCATCAACTCGACAGTCGTAGTATGGCGTACGGGCCGCAGAAAGATTTTCCAACGCAGAGCCCTAAGTCCGTACGCCAAATAGATCAAAATCAGTCCGGCCGCAACCTCCACTTTATTGACTTGGCCGGTTTGGCTCCAAAATGTGTCCCAATCGAAGTTTCTCCAACTGCGGAATTGCAGATAAATCAGCGCCAGCAGGACGGCGAGTACGGCGGCGTAAATAAAAATATTCTTAGTTTTCATTTATGGGTTGGTGGGATGGCTCGCTTTGAACTCTATTGTCCCATGAGAAGTCATCCTGAGCTTGCGAAGGATCCGGCGGGTAGCGCATATGCGCTGAATCCTCGCAACCACTCCACTTCATCGCGAAGTGCTAGCACCAGGTCTTTCAACCGTGATCTGCGTTACAGGTGGGCTCTTCTGTATAGCTGATTTTTTGTTCTTTGCGGCCAGTGCAGCGGCTTTCTGCTCTGCGAGCTTCTTGCGATTAAAATCCCGGATAATGCGGGCCACGTAGGCACGGGTTTCATTATAAGGAGGCACGCCGTGGTACTGCTTCACTCGCAAGGGACCCGCGTTATACGCGGCCAATGCCTTCTGCAAATCGAAGTTATATAGCTCCAAAAGTTGCCTTAGATAGCGCGTTCCCCCGTCAACGTTGGCTCCGGGATCAAACGAGTTGGCCACTCCCAGGTTAGCCGCGGTCTTCGGCATCAATTGCATAAGTCCTTGCGCGCCCTTTGGAGAAAGCGCACGCGGATTGTATCCACTTTCCACATGGATCACGCTGTTGATTAAATCGGGATCAATCTGAGTGTGATCACTGGCGCTGTTGATAAGATCATTGAGGTCGGACGTTTTTGCGGCAGGCTTTGTAAGGGCAACGGATGGCGTTGCCGCGATCCTGGGATTATTCACTTTCGCCGCTGGCGGCGTCGTCAGGTCCGGTTCAAAATTCACGATTTGTACGGTTGGAACGTCCACGTAGCTGGTGTTGCCGCGATCTATATATAAGCGCGTAATAGATCCGATTATTTCGCGGTGATCATGGGGAATGGTAAATCCATTTTGGAGGACCGCCAGGTCGGTTGCAGACACCGAGACACAAAACAAAATAATGAATGTCCCGAGGAGCGCGGCGATTTTGGTCCAGGTCTTCATACCGATTTAAAAAAATCCAAGCATTTATCTCAAAGCCCTCGCCGCCTGCCGTAGTTTTTCGAATCGCGCGGTGGCAATCACAACTCAGAACCCCATCGCGATGTGTTCAAGTTGCGCGTGCCCTTTGGCTGATCGAAGCCAGAGTTCGATGACCACGGTGTTGATCGAGAAGCCTATCCAAAACGCGATGCCGAAAAACTGCTCCGGTGCAAGATGCGTGACATGACTGGTGGCGAAAAATACGCCCATTACCGGGCGAGTGGTGGCGATGCCGAGAAGGATTGCGATCGCACGCGTCATCCAGCGCAGCCTCAGCCGCAGTTTAGAATGGAGCTGCCACGCGCGGAAAAGTGAGAACAGAAAGAGGCTGTTGAATAACAAGACTGCGGAACGTTCTACCCATCCGCCAACGGCGTAGACGCTCATCGCGTAAGCGGTGAGACCTACAATCACGCCGAGGGGGAATAGGAACCTTTCAGGCCAGGGCTCAGCAGCGAATCGGCGAAGGTAAACAAATGGAAGCAGCAGCACGAACGCCAATGCCGGAAGGATATGTGCCAGCGTGAGAGCCGCATGGGCCCTGAATGTGGCATCAAGCGCAGCCAGCTGCGGTGGAGCAAACCGCGGCGGTCGCGCCAGCGCAATTACGCGCCGGACCACCACGGCAACAGAAATCACGATACAGGCACAAAACCCAACCCCCAACCACCGCCATGAAGGCTGGCCCTCCGGAAGTGCCAGGCTTCTTTTTTCGCTTTGAGAGTTCATGGCTTTATCTCTTGCTGTTGAGTCGCGACGACTCGCGTCGAGCAGCAGGGTGCTTTCGCGCATTGCCAGCCATTCCGCGGGAAGCTCGAACTCGACGCAAGCCTCACGGTTGCGTCCGAGCGACGCCAAGCACCAGCTCAATCGCCGCCGCCACCCCATTCTGGTCGTTGGGTAGAGCGACTTCCCAGCCCCGCGAGCGAAGGTCTTCACACGCATTCCCCATGATAAACGGGCGTCCCGCAAAGGCAAGCATTTCCACATC
>JBOGLB010000404.1:0-3363 GCA_050745965.1 Terriglobales bacterium
TTGGCACTCTACGCGGCACGACCGATGCTTCATGGAGCGGCAGTGCAAAGAATTTGCGAGTCCGTTCGGATTTGGAAATTCGAGCGACAATTACGGACTCGGCTGAAAAACGGGCATCTACGGTTCCCGTGAACGGGAGCGCGCATGTCACTTACGACGGCGCTCATCACATTCTTGAGGTTCATCAGACAACGATTCGTACACCAGGATCTTCGATCTTGGCTGACGGTCAAATAAGCGAACACTCAAGCTTGACCCTTCACGCCAATACCAGTGACTTGCACGAACTAGAGGGGCTTGCGAGTATTTTTCAAGGCCTGAAAGCTTCAGCTAATGTCAGGTCCTCTCAACCGCCGGATGTCTCGGGCTCTGCGGATTTGAAGGCACTAGTAAATGGATCGTGGCAGAAACCAAATATCAGCGCTCAACTTAATGCTCAACATTTGGCGGTATCGGGGACCGAGTGGCGCACATTAAATCTCGCCGCGCACGTGAGTCCGTCTGATATATCCATTCAAAATGGAAGCCTGGTCGGCGCGCGACAGGGTCAGCTATCTTTTTCCGGGAGTGCCGGATTGCGCGATTGGTCATACGTCGCCTCGGACCCTATCGCAGTAAATGTCTCGGTCAAGCAAATGCCGGTGGCGCAAATCGAGCAACTTGCGCGCCAGCGCTGTCCGATTATGGGTAACCTTTCGGGAAGTATCAGCCTGCGCGGAAGCGAGCTAAACCCTGTGGGCAGCGGCTCTCTGCGGCTCACCCAGGCTCGCGTGGAGAATGAATCAATTCAAAACCTCGCCGTCCAGTTCCATGCGTCGAACGGAACTATTAATTCTTCATTAAATGTAAGTCTCCCGGCCGGGTCAGCTTCGGCGGACCTCACATTCGTTCCAAAGACCAGGGAGTACAAATTCAAAGTAGATGCTCCCGGAATCGTGCTAAGCCGCTTGCAGGCAATACAAGCGAAGAACCTTGCTTTGAACGGAACGGTAACGGTTTCGGCGAGCGGACGAGGGACTTTGGAAAATCCCAATCTGACCGCGACCATTCAGTCGTCACAGCTTCAGTTTCGGCAAAACTCGATTAGTGGCATCAAAGCCGAATTGAATGTCTCCAACCATCGCGCGAACTTATTGCTCAGCTCAGACGTCGCCCAAGCGACAGTTCGGGCGCACGCCACCGTAAACTTGACCGGGGATTACTACACTGAGGCAGTGATTGATACCAGCAGAATTCCGCTCGATCCTCTACTCGCGATGTATGTTTCGAGCCTTCCGAATGGCTTTCAAGGAGCCACCGAACTCCATGCCACATTGAAAGGTCCGCTCAAAGATAAGGCGCGCATTGAAGCACACGTTGTTGTTCCGACACTCACCGCTTCGTACCAGGCGTTGGCGGTTGCCAACTCGGGCCCGATTCGTTTGGATTATGCGAACTCCGTAATAGTGATCCAACCTTCCGAGATCAAGGGAACGGACACCGATCTCAGTTTCCAGGGGCGAGTCCCCACGGGAGGCACCGAACAGATGAGGGTAATCGTAAAGGGCGGGATAGATTTGCGGCTGTTGCAAATCATCAATCCTGGCGTAAAGAGCTCGGGAACGGTCGCGCTCGACGTGAACACGCAGGGCACAGCAAGTCATCCGGCAGTGCAAGGTCAGGTACAGCTTAAAGACGCGTCATTTTATCCAGCCTCCGCGCCACTGGGGATCGGACATGCAAACGGGATAATTGACATAGGAACCGACCAGGCCCGAATCATGCAGTTTACAGGCCAGGTTGGAGGAGGAGAAGTTTCGGCAGGCGGAACAATTACATATCGCCCGCAGATCCGATTCAACCTGGCATTACAGGCGAAATCCGTCCGCTTGCTCTATCCCGAGGGGCTGCGCACGGCACTGGGTGGAAGTCTCGACCTTACCGGCACCAGAGACGATGCCACATTAGAAGGCCGTGTTCTCGTTGAGAGCCTGTCGTTCACTCCTGACTTTGATATCGCAACTTTCATGAACCAGTTCACAGGAACCAGCATTCCGCCCACGACTCAGACTTTTGCTGACGCGGTTAAATTAAATGTCAGCATTCAATCCACCGGACAGCTGGCGGCAACGAGCTCGCAAGTCAGCCTGGAAGGACAGGCGAATTTGCGGGCGATCGGTACAGCGGCAAATCCCGTGATTGTAGGCAGGGCGGATCTCAATTCGGGAGACGTGTTTTTTCTAAATAACCGGTATCAATTGCAGCGGGGAATTTTTACGTTTAACAACCCAACCGAAACAGAACCAACCGTTAATCTTGCTGTCACAACGACCATCCAACAATACAATTTGACGATCAACGTGAACGGATCCATTAATAAGCTGCAAACCAGCTACGTCTCGGATCCGCCGCTTTCGACGGTGGACATAATCAATCTCGTCGCCCGCGGCCAGACCACTCAGCAGGCAGATACCACAAATCTCAGCGCGAATTCGTTGATCGCGCAGGGAGTGGCAAGCCGGTTAAGCAGTGGTGTACAAAAGCTCGCGGGACTTTCCAGTTTGTCCATTGACCCGTTGCTGGGCGGCAATAACAGCAATCCGTCGGCGCGGATCGCGGTCCAACAAAGATTGAGTAAGAATTTTTTCTTTACATTTTCAACCGATGTGACCCAGCCTCAAAGCGAGATTATTCAGGGGGAATACCAGCTTAGTAAACGCTGGTCAGTCAGCGTGAACCGTGATGTCTCGGGAGGCGTTGCCGTTGATGGAAAGTTTCACACGAATTTCTAGAGGGCTGTTTAGCCGGACCCTCGCGATATTGATGCTCCTCGTTTTGCCGCGCAGGTTCTATGTACAGCGTCCGACGCAATTCCCATATTAGTCATTTGCACTATTGTGCCATTGCGGCATTTTCTGTGGACGTATAAGATTGCTCGACTTTTTGAGTTCAGCCATCAGCTCGACTCTTTATTATTTTCAAGGCCATCGAAAGCAATCTTATGAATCTGGAAATAGCAATCCCCTCGCAAGCAAGTCCTTCCCATGTCAGAGTTCTAATCGTGGACGATCATGAAGTCATGCGGATGGGCATTCGTAATCTTCTGGAGGCTGTCCCTAATTGGAGCGTTTGCGCCGAAGCCAGCAACGGGACTGAGGCGATAGAGAAGGCCTTCCAGTTTCTTCCAGACATCATTGTTATGGACATCACGATGCCCGGGATGAACGGCCTGGAAGCTGCTGGTGAAATTGGAAAGTCGCGGCCGGATATCCCGGTAATCCTATTTTCTCTGCATCTGTCTGAGGATTTTGCCAGCCATTTCCATCGAGGAGGGATCCGAGGGGCAGTAGGCAAAGGCGAAGCGGCCCGCGATCTCGTTGACGC
>JBOGLB010000405.1:0-8929 GCA_050745965.1 Terriglobales bacterium
GACTTCCGGCCGCTTACTGATTGATTGCATCATTGTTTCTGTTGGCCGCTCAGTCGTCAAAGCGCAATTCGCGGGAAGTGGCGGGGGCAACTCTCCGGAATCCAAAATATCACCGACCAGGTTTGGCGCGCATGTCCATGATGGAACAAAGAAAACCGACGCGGCAATACCCAGAATGAGAACTCCGGCGAACACCCACGAAAGCCGGATTCGGAGCCGTCTGGGATACGCGGGGGGCGCGGATTTACTAATGTCGCTCAAAGATTCCACCCGGTTTCCGCCGCTTTCCTCCGCTCTGTCGAGTGCGCTCTCAATTTTCCGCCAAACTTCATTCTGCACATTATTTTGCGCCTCGTTCCGGTCGCCAGATTTGAAATCCGCGGAGGCCGCCGGGACGAAGCTCATCGTGGCTCTCACACGCGACCCTGAAATATCAAGTGGGGTTTCCGCCACGGCTTTTCTCAGCTTTTCCGCCAGAGGTTTTGCGTTGGATGGTTCCCATCCGGGAACCAAAATCAGGAGCTGCCTTGAGCTGTAGCGGCCTATGTGGTCGTAGCTGCGAAGCGAAGCGCCCCACCGTTTTGCAATCTCAATCAATATAAAATTAATCTGAGTTTCTGCGAGCTCCCGGTTGGTGCTTTGGAGGTCGAGCCTCGCCATGATGACGGTCAGGTTGGCTCCGGAAGAACCACTTCTCGCAAGTTCGCGAGTGAATAACTCAATGATGGACTCTCGGTTCCACACGGGCGGAGACGAATCGCGAGTGGCGTCAGATTGCATATGCAGATAAATGACCTGGGGGTTTGCAGCTCGGCCGAAGATGACGAAAGTCTATTCAAATGCACGGGGCCGTACAACCGAAAAATCGCGGCCCCCGAGAAAGCGCTCTACCGGATTTAACCGAAGAGTTTCATTAGACCGGTTGAAGGCCGATCGGCAACAAAAAATCTGGAGTGCGACCCTATCGCGCGAATTACGCCTTCGGCGGCGGCATAACCGCTTCTCACTGCGCCTTCCATCGTGGCGGGCCAACCGGTCGCCGTCCAGTCTCCCGCCAGAAAAACGCGGGGCCATACTGTCTTCGAATTGGGACGATACTTGTCAGCGCCGGGCAGTGGTGAGTAAGTGGCGTGAACTTCCTTGATAACGGTGGACTTCACAAGCTTCGCGTCTCTGGCTTGGGGAAAAAACTCGCGCAGTTCTGTCACTGCCAGGTCAGTAATTTCGGCGCGGGATTTGTTCACCAAACTCCTCGATGCGCTGACGACCAACTCAATATAGCTGCCCGTGTTGTCGGCGCTCTTCCCCAGCAGCTTCGACTTGTGAAACATCCATTGGATCGTGCGATCGAGAAGAACGGCATGATCGAGATCCGTAATCAGCCGGTCGAACCAAAGATGAATGCCCGTGATCGGAGATGTTTCAAATTTTGCCAATGCTTTACGGAGAGGCTCCGCATCAGAGGTTTGAGGCAATATCTTCGACAGAACATCGAAAGTAACCGCCGGAATGACAAAATCGAAAAGCATTTCTTCCCCGCCCGCCGACAACGTCACTCCTTCCGATTGCGGCCGCAAGTTTTCAACACCGGTGCGTACCCGGACTTCTCCGCCGCGCGCTTGAATGTATTCTCCTGCAACGCCGTACAACTCGGTCAGGGGAACGACCGGGATTCCGATGCGACCCGCGACCGCCGATTTTAGAAAAGATTCGCGGATAACCTGGGCAGCATAAGGAATGGACATTCGATCCAAATCTTCGTTCAAGGCGCTTACCAGTACCGTCTTCCAGAACCGGTCAATGGCGCGTTCCGTTTGATGATGCGCGCGCAACCAGCTGAGGAATGAACTTCCATTGTCACGCGGCATTTTCGGCGCCAGCATCATCATGGCAAAGGCAATTGCAAATTTGTCCGCATTGCCCAGACACGCGGCACGAAGAAAAGCTGGTGTCATGTGGAACGGTGCGGGCAAACGAGCAGGCCTGAGGGAAGAGGCGCGGCTACATGGTTCGAGAAAGGTCAGCCGATCATACCAGCGAATCTTATCCTGCACGCCCAGCCGATCGTAAAATGCGATCAGGTTCGTACAACATCCGAGCAGCACATGCTGGCAGTTATCCACGATCTCGCCGGTTCCAGGATGTTCGTATGAGGAGGCGCGGCCTCCTAGATAAGGACGCCGTTCAAAGACGGTAACCTGAATTCCGCTTTCGGCGAGGGCGGCGCCCGCGGCGAGTCCCGCGAGGCCACCACCAATAATCGCGACTTTCGCGGGAGTCCTTGTGGAATTGTGTCGCCGAAGTACCGGGGACGACTCGGGTATTGACGGCTCGTTGCTCAAGCGAGGCGCTTCAAGAAGCCCTTCCCAAGAATAACGAGCTTCTCGCGAGTGCTGAGGCTGATTTTGTTACGAAACACATCGAAGTCGCGGTGGATTATGCGATCGAGCAGACGCCGGTATATGGTCAGCAAAACCCACAAGGCAGGTCTGCTGTCTTCATCAATGTATGGAATCAGGTCGTCTCCGGACGTGTAGTATTCGCGGGCGCGCTCCGCTTCCATCGCCAGCAAGAGACGAAAAGGGGTTGGGTCTATGGCCGAAGCCAATTGGGACGCAGAGATTCCAAACCTGGCAAGATCTTCTTGCGGCAGATAAACTCTTCCCATCGCCGCATCTTCCTTCACGTCTCGAATGATATTGGTGAGCTGGAAGGCAAGTCCGCAACGCTCGGCGAGCGATTCTGCCGCTGGATCGCGATATCCGAAAATGCGGATACACACCAGTCCCACTACTGAGGCGACCCGGTAACAATAAAGACGAAGATCTTCAAAGGTGCGATAGCTTACCGTCAATCCGCTGCCGTTGGTTACGGATTCATCGGGCGTTACATCCATCTCTGTACCGTATGCCAACTGGTCGAGCCATCCAATTTGAATGTTGAAGCGATGCTGTGCATCGGTCAATGCCAGCAGGATTGGATCATCGGTCGGCTCGCCCGCCAAAGCTCGATGAACAGCATTCAGCCACTCGTTGAGTTTCTGCCGTCGCACACGTTCCGTCACGCTAACGTCATCGGCGAGATCGTCGCACCGGCGCATGAACGCATATACAGCGCACAGGGCTTGGCGCTTGTGACGCGGCAGCACCAGGAACGCATAATAAAAGTTCCTCGCCCTCTTTTGAGTGATGGCGCGGCAGACGGAATAAGCCATTGCTAGCGACGTACTCGGGGCAACGCGCGTAGAAGCCTGCTGGAGGACGGTGCTCATCGCAACTCACTCATCAAAGCTCGAACCAGCAATGACAGCTTGCGGGTTTTGGAAATTGCGGGACGCCTTCCGAGAACCGCATATTTCTGCCGTTGAATGGCGTTCAGGACTTCTTCGCCGCCGCGAGTAAATAATTCAAGATCAATAGCAAGCTCGCGATCTACTTTGCCGATCAGCGGGCAACCCCGGCGGAACCAATCTCGGGTGCGGTCCACTTCGAAACGCATCATCTCGCAAAATGCGGGCGAGTTCTTCCTAGCAGGAATGTCGGCTTCCAACACTCTAAACTGGTCAAGGTCTTCGAGGGGAAGATAGATTCTTCCTTTCGCGTAGTCCCGGCTCACGTCCTGCCAGAAGTTTGCCAACTGGAGCGCTGTGCACGTGTAGTCAGAAAGTGCCTGCCTCTCTGCATCACGATAGCCACACAGATATAGCACAAGGTGACCGACCGGATTTGCCGAACACCGGCAATAGCCGATGAGACCTTCGAAAGTCGAATAGCGAGTAATAGTCTGGTCCTGGCGAAAGGCTTTCAGAAGATCGGCGAATGGCTGGCGTGGAATGTCGAACAAACGAATCGTTTCAGATAAAGCCACAAAGACAGGATGCCGCGCATGACCGGAATAGCACGCGCCGAGTTCACTTTCCCATTGATCGAGCAACTGCAACGATAGGGTGGCATCACCAACTTCATCTCCGAGATCATCTGAGATGCGGCAATAGGCGTACACATTGAAGAAATGCTGGCGCAGACGCTTGGGCAGAAACCACGAAGCGACGGAGAAATTTTCGTAGTGAGATCGAGCCAATCGCCGGCAATATTGTTGCGCCTCTTCTAGCGAGGCCGGCTGATCGGGGATCGCGTACTCAGCAGGAAGGGCTTGCCATCCCGGGCGAGACGGAGAATCCGCGACGAGCCGGGAGTCGTTATTGGCAATGGCTGAGAGGGTCAACGCGTCTCCTGCGCTGCTGCTTTGAATTCCGGCGCTGTTGTTCACAAACGCTCTTTGCGATCAAGACTGTCGTCGAATCAATGGCCTGGAATGATGGCGGTCTTTATGTCGCCATTACGGTTGAGCATGTGGTGAAGAACTTGCTGCAACCGCGAAAGCGGCGCTTCGCCGGTAATGTAATCGTTCGACCGAATTTTTTTCTCCGCGATCAATGCGAAGGCCTTGCGAACGGTCTCGGGCGTGTGATGGAATGTCGCCTTTAATGTGACCTCGGAATAATGGAGACGATTCGTATCGAGCTGAACTTTGGTGCCGTTGGCGCACCCACCAAAAAAGTTGACTGTACCACCCTTTCGGACCATGTCAATCGCCCATTCCCACGCATCTGGACGGCCTACAGCCTCGATCGCGACATCGCTGCCGCGTTTCTCCGGAGAAAGTTCGCGCACGGCATCCACGGGATCTTTGACTTTTGTGATCTGCACCACCTCATGCGCGCCCATATGCTTTGCCGCTAGAACTTGAGAGTCACGTTTTACTACCGAAATAACATTGCATCCCACGGCATTCGCTACCTGTACAAACATCAGGCCAATCGGGCCCCCGCCGATCACTGTAACTGTGTCGCCAATCTCCACACCGGTCTCGTGCAAGCCACGCAGGACGCAAGCCAGAGGTTCGACCATCGCAGCTTCTTCAAAACTAACGTGAGGCGGAATCGCCAGCATATTGACGTCAACGATTCGCTTTGGGATGCGGATGTATTCCGCATAGGCGCCATTGTTAAACAATAAATCTTCGCAGAGGTTTGCCTGATGTTTGGAGCAATAGAAACACATTTGGCAGGGAGCGGAGTTCAACGCGACAACCCGCATCCCCTTCTTGAAGCCACGAACGCCGTCGCCGACTTCCTCAATCACTCCGGCTAGTTCATGCCCAAACAGGGCAGGGGGGACAATCATGCGCGCATGATAGCCGCGCTGATACACCTTGAGGTCGGTGCCACAGGTAAGAGCGACCTGTACTTTAACCAGAACCTCACCATCCCCGACTCGCGGGATAGGAACTCTTTCAATTTTCACGTCCTCTTTACCGTAGAGGACGGCTGCGGTCATCTTTCCGTTCACTTATGAATTTCCTTCGGCATTGTTCTGCCGCGAACCGGCCCCCGATTTTGGCCACGAACTTCCAGGCTGAATCACAACCTTCATCGAATCCCGATGGGGGTGCGCCGCCAAGTCCAGAGCTTCCCTGCTTTGCGACAATGGAAACCTGTGGCTGATCAATCGTTCCAGATTCAACTCACGCCCCATCACAAACCGCACCGATTCTCGCTGCAAATCCACAGATGCGCTGTAGGACCCTAACAATGTCTTTTCGTCCACACATATAGCCGCCGGATCGAACGCCGCCTCACCGCGCGCCGTTTGGGCAAATAACAGCACCCGTCCTCCGGGACGTATGGCATCCAGCGAAGTCTTGATCAGACCGTTGCCGCCCACGGCTAAAATAGCCGCGTCTGCTCCGCGTCCTTCAGTCATTGTTCGAATCGCTTCAATGACATCTGCGCGCGAGGCGTCAATAGAATTTTCCAAGCCGAACTCTTTGGATATTGTAAGCCTCCGCCCATACAAATCGGAAGTAATTACCCTTGCGCCTGCACGCTTGGCCAATGTCCCCAACAAGATACCGATTGGTCCTTGTCCGATCACGAGCACCGTTTCGCCCTCAGAAAGCTGCAATCGCTCAATACCTTTGATGCACGTATTCACAGGCTCAAGGAAGCAGGCTTGTTCAAAGGAGACTGCGTCAGGAATCCGGACCGTACCGCGCTGCACGATCCAATCCATAACGCGAACATACTCGGCAAAACCACCTCCGGAAGGCTCAAAGCCGGCGGTGCATCCGACTTTCTTGTAGGTCTCGCATTGCGCGAACGTCTTGCGCTCGCAGTAAAAACAGTTTTCGCAAGGAATGTGATGAAATACGACCACTCTGTCGCCTGGCTTGAATTGCTGGACATCCTCGCCCGCGGCCGCCACTACGCCGGAGGTTTCATGCCCGAAAATTCGCGGGGCGGAATGTGAGCCAGTAGCTATTTTCTTCAAATCCGTTCCACAGACGCCGCACGTGTGCACTCGAAGGAGGAGGTCTCCACGGCCAATCAGAGAGACCGGGACAGTCTCAAGGTGCACCTCGTTTGCGCCACGATAAACTGCCGCCTCCATTGTGGCGGGTATGGATAGCATTGACTCTTCTATTGCGAATTGTCCGGCTATTGCCATTGGCTCTACTTATAGTCGAACCCGCGCCCCGTCTATTAGATGCGTATCGGACAGCGGATTCTGCAATTTCTGAAAACTTCGCTCTGCCAGCCACTTACAGAGGGATTCAGACGCTTTCACACAGTTCTTATATAGGTTGAAAGTTTCCATCCAAAGCCATGGCCGAACAGTCACAAATGACGCGAATGCCACATTACGAAACTGCCCCGAGCTATCAACAAATTTCTGCATGGGCGGGAGTTCGAAGCCTAACTCATCAGAGATGGATTTCACGGCGATAAATGGGATGCCATGAGCTTGCGCTCCTCGGGCGACCGCCGCTCCTTCCATGTCCACCGCATCGGCGCCGTAGGCTTTGGCGAGTTTCGCCTTTTCTCCCGCCCCAGCTATGGCCGGGGAACTCACGACCGCCCCGCGACCTGATCCGGTTGCGAACCTGCTTCCATCATTGGCATCAATTACGAAAGCCGGGACGAGGATGTTTCCTACTCTCAGTTTCGGATCGAGAGCGCCGGCGATTCCCGCCGAAATGAGAAGTTTAGGATGGTAAAGATCCACCACCGCGTCGGTTGCTCTGCGGCCTGCGTCGCCCCCAATCCCGCCGCAGACTACAACCCTGTTCTCATGTTCGAAGAACTTAAAATCCCGGCCATCGTAGGTACGGTTATCTACACGCCAGTGCTTTACGAGTGGCCACACTTCGCGTTCGAGCGCTGCCACGATCGCGATTTTGGTTGAATCTGACAATTCACTGCTAGTGTGGCGCGGACACTCTTGTCCGCTGCCGGTAGTGTCTTAAACGCGTGTTGCTGCCCTGAAGTTTGCTATTTAAGACACGACCTCCGCTGCCTCTTAGGTTAACCCACGCGGACAAGAGTGTCCGCGCCACAGAGTCAAAAGGTTGCTTAAGCTACTTTGTTCGAAACGTATCCGTTGCTCTGAAACCATTCGACTGCGCGTCGCAAGGCATCTTCCACCGAAGACGCCTTCCAGCCCAGTTCGCGTTCGGCCTTCGCAGAGGAAACAAACATCTTCTTGCGTCCCATGCGCACGGCATCAATGGTTGCGCGCGGCTCACGTCCACGCAGACGTCCGGTGAATATTTCATCCACAACGCCGGTTGCCAGAGCGATGAAATAGGGCACCTTGACTGTCGGGGACGGCAGGCCGGTAATAGCGGCAAGTTTGTCCAGAATCTGTTTGAGCGTAAGATTTTCGCCGCCCAAAATGTAACGCTCACCGCTCCGGCCTTTTTCCAGCGCATAGATGTGGCCGCGCGCACATTCGGTCGCGTCCACCAGATTCAATCCCGTATCCACGTAGGCGGGAAATTTCTTCTTCAGGAAATCCAAAATAATTCTGCCAGTCGGAGTCGGCTTTATATCTCGTTCACCGACTGGCGTACTTGGATTCACGATCACCACATCCAGGCCGTTTCGGCCAGCTTCGACAGCGATCCCCTCCGCCATGTATTTCGAGCGTTTGTAATGTCCGATCATATTGTCGAGGGACACTGGAAAATCTTCGTCCGCGGAACTGCCATCGTTGGTGAAGCCCATAGTCGCCACGCTCGAGGTATAGACAACGCGCCGCACCCGGTTTCTGCGCGCGGCGTCTAGAATAGCCCGAGTGCCTTCCACGTTCGAACGATACATCTGACCCGAATCCGGGGCCCAAAGACGATAGTCGGCAGCGACGTGGAAGACCACGTCGCATCCTGACATAGCTTTCTCAACGGATGCGGGATCGCGAAGGTCTCCTGAAACACGGTCAGCGTTTAGACCCTGTATATTTCTCAGATCGCTGGTGGGCCGCACCAGTAATCGAAGCCCCGCACCCTGTTCCGCCAGAACACGCGCAACGTGACTACCGAGAAAGCCGGTCGCGCCCGTGACAAAAGCTATCATCGGCATCTCGAATATAACCTAATTGTCTTCCCGTGTTGTGATGCTACAATGTATCACATGGAGAAAGCTTCGGTGCGCGATCTAAGATACCGGTTTCGCGAGGTGGAAGACCTGCTGCGGGAAGGACAAGAGATACAGATCACCAAGCGCAATCGCGTGATTGCCAGGCTGGTTCCTGAGCGTGAAGAAAAAACCATCGAACTTCCTGACATCATGGCCCGACTGAAAAAAATTTATAAGAAGCCGCTAAAGGTGAGCGGAGCAGAATTGATCGCCCGCGATCGCGAGAGCCGCTTTTGAGCGCATATGCCGACACGAGTTTTTTGGTTTCGCTATATGTGTGGGATAAAAACTCCGCGCCAGCCGCGGCAACTTTTGCGCGGCTTCCTCTTCCCATTCTGTTGACGCCGCTGCTCGAAATCGAAATCATCAACACCT
Organism: Terriglobales bacterium; assembly: GCA_050745965.1. Taxonomy (GTDB): domain Bacteria; phylum Acidobacteriota; class Terriglobia; order Terriglobales; family Acidobacteriaceae; genus PALSA-188. Next base: position 8,855 of record JBOGLB010000405.1, read on the forward strand.
TCCAGCTGCGCATCTTCCGCAAAGAGTCCACCGAAGAGGAAACAAATACATCCTTAAGTCTTTTTCGGAATGATG